>CAXUCM010000066.1:0-12290 GCA_964249315.1 uncultured Acetobacteraceae bacterium
GGAAGGCCAGGGCTCTGCCCTGGACCCGCTCAAGGCTCGGCCTTGAGAATCCGTTTGTAGCTGCCGATGTCGGTTACGCGTGAGACCTCGATGCGCACGTGTTCCGGATCGGCCTCCGTCTTCTGCGTGGTCCATAGGGGCGAGGTCTGCACGAACAGGCCGGCGAGCGGTCCGGTGGAGAAGAAGCGCTGCTCGCCCCCGGGGCCGAGCGAGAACCCGGCGACCGGCAGGTAGCGCCAGACCGGCAGCGCGTGCGTGCCGTGGATGGAGCCGCCGCTGTAGGAGGCGCGTACCAGCACGGCGAGATGCGTGCCACCGGCGCCATACGGGATCGGGGCGACCGGGACCTCGTCGATGGTCTGCAGCGGGTAGCGCATGCCATCGATCCCCTCGCCACTCAGGACCGGATCCTTGCGGCCGCCTTGCGCCCTTGCGTCGCGCGACGGACCGCCGAAGCCAATGCGCGCCGGCATTCGGTCGGCCGCATATAGATACTGACGTATCGAGGGTTGCGGTTGGGGCTCTGCCCCAATCCTCGCCAAAGGCTTCGCCTTCGGAAACCTCGTTGAAAGCAAATGGATTCTCAAGGCTTCGCCTTGAGCGGGTCCAGGGCAGAGCCCTGGCCTTTCGTAGGGTGACACCTCATCGTTCCTGGTTGCACCTCTTGGACTGTGCTGTCAGCATGAGGTGCAACCAGCCAGGACGCTCCCGCATGGCCAGCAGCACGATGGGCGTGAAGATCGACGAGTCGCTGCGCTTGCGCGTGCGTGCAGCTGCGGAGCATCAGGGCCGCACGCCGCACGGCTTCGTCAAGCAGGCGATCCTCGCCGCCCTCGACGGCGAGCCACCCCCCGGCGCGCAGTACACGACACGGCCGTTCCTGGACTTCGCCCGTTCGGTGCAGCCGCAGAGCGTGGCGCGTGCCCGCATCACCGCTGCCTGTCGGATCCCGGAGGAGGAGGCGGTGCCGATGCTGCTGGAGGCGGCGCGGCTGGCACCCGGCCCTGCCGCGGAGGCCGACGCGCTCGCCCGCACCCTGGTGACGGCGCTGCGTCGCAAGTCCGCACGCGGCGGGGTCGAGGGCCTGATCCAGGAATACGACCTGTCGAGCCAGGAGGGGGTGGCGCTGATGTGCCTGGCCGAGGCGCTGCTGCGCATCCCCGACCGTGCCACTCGCGACGCGCTGATCCGCGACAAGATCAGCACCGGCAACTGGCAGGCGCATGTCGGCCGTTCGCCGTCGCCGTTCGTCAACGCCGCCACCTGGGGCCTGGTGGTCACCGGCCGGCTGACTGCGACCAGCAGCGAGACCGGGCTGAGTGCCGCCCTCGGTGGCCTGATCGCGCGCGGCGGCGAGCCGCTGATCCGTCGCGGCGTCGACATGGCGATGCGCATGATGGGCGAGCAGTTCGTCACCGGCCAGACCATCGCCGAGGCGCTCGCCAACGCCCGCCGGCTCGAGCGGCAGGGCTTCCGGCACTCCTACGACATGCTCGGCGAAGCGGCGCTGACGGCCGCCGACGCCGACCGCTACGCCGCCGACTACGAGCAGGCGATCCACGCGATCGGCCGCGCCTCGGCGCGTCGCGGCATCTACGAGGGGCCCGGCATCTCGATCAAGCTGTCCGCACTGCATCCGCGCTACGGCCGCGCGCAGCGCGAGCGGGTGATGGAGGAGCTGCTGCCGCGCCTGGTCGGGCTGGCGACGCTGGCGCGTCGCTACGATATCGGCCTGAACATCGACGCCGAGGAAGCCGACCGGCTGGAGATCTCGCTCGACCTGCTCGAGGCGCTCTGCCTGGAGCCGGGGCTGGCCGGCTGGAGCGGCATCGGCTTCGTCGTGCAGGCGTATCAGAAGCGCGCGCCGTTCGTGATCGACTGGATCATCGCGCTCGCTCGTCGCACCGAGCGGCGGATCATGCTGCGCCTGGTCAAGGGCGCGTACTGGGACAGCGAGATCAAGCGCGCCCAGCAGGACGGGCTGGAAGGCTTCCCGGTCTACACCCGCAAGGCGCACACCGACGTCAGCTACATCGCCTGCGCGCGCCGCCTGCTCGCCGCCTCCGATGCGGTGTTCCCGCAATTCGCCACCCACAACGCCCGCACGCTGGCCTCCATCCATGCCATGGCGGGGCCGAACTTCTATGCCGGGCAGTACGAGTTCCAGTGCCTGCACGGCATGGGCGAGCCGCTCTACGAGGAGGTGGTCGGCCACAACAAGCTGAATCGCCCGTGCCGGATCTACGCGCCGGTGGGCACGCACGAGACCCTGCTCGCCTACCTGGTGCGTAGGCTGCTGGAGAACGGCGCCAACACCTCCTTCGTCAACCGCATCGGCGATGCCGAGGTGCCGATCGAGGCGTTGATCGAGGACCCCGCGGCCCTGGTCGCGTCGCGACAGCCGGTCGGTGCGGCCGAGCCGCGCATCGCCCTGCCGCGCCGCCTGTTCGGCGACGAACGGCTGAACTCGGAGGGGCTCGACCTGGCCAGCGAGCAGCGTCTGGCCTCGCTCGCCGCCTCGCTGCTGGCCGGCACCGCGACCGCCTGGACCGCGTCGCCGCCGCTCGCCGGGAGCGGCCCGGTGGCGGTGCGCAATCCGGCCGATCGGGGCGACGTCGTCGGCACCGTGCACCAGACGCCGGCGGCGGCCGTGCCTGCCCTGTTCGCACGCGCCGCCGCGGGGCTGCTGCTCTGGCGCGCCACGCCGCCGGAGGAGCGCGCGCTGGTCCTCGACCGCGCCGCCGGCGCGATCGAGGCCCACGCGCCGGGCCTGCTCGGCCTGATCGTGCGCGAGTCCGGCAAGACCCTGGCGGACGCGGTCGGCGAGGTGCGCGAGGCGGTGGATTTCCTGCGCTACTACGCCGCCACGGTGCGTCGCACCTTCGGCAACGACACGCACCGCCCGCTCGGCGCGGTGGTCTGCATCAGCCCGTGGAACTTCCCGCTCGCCATCTTCACCGGCCAGGTCGCCGCCGCACTCGCCGCCGGCAACGCGGTGCTGGCCAAGCCCGCCGAGCAGACGCCGCTGATCGCCGCCCAGGCCGTGCGCCTGCTGCACGAGGCCGGCGTCCCGGAGGCGGCGCTGCAGCTGGTACCCGGCGACGGCGACATCGGCGCCGCCCTGGTCGCGGACCCCGGCGTGGCGGGGGTGATGTTCACCGGCTCCAACGCGGCCGCACGCAGCATCCAGCGCAGCCTGGCAGCGCGGCTCGGGCCGGACGGCAGGCCGATCCCGCTGGTCGCCGAGACCGGCGGGCAGAACGCGATGATCGTCGACAGCTCGGCGCTTACCGAGCAGGTCGTCGCCGACGCGGTGCAGTCGGCCTTCAACTCCGCCGGCCAGCGCTGCTCGGCGCTGCGCCTGCTCTGCCTGCAGGAGGAGATCGCCGATCGCACGCTGACCATGCTGCGCGGCGCGATGGCGGAGCTGCGCGTCGGCCGTCCCGACCGGCTGGACACCGATGTCGGGCCGGTGATCGACGAGCCGGCGCGTGTGGCGATCATCGCGCACCTGTCGCGGATGCGCGAGGCCGGGCGCGCCGTGCACGGCCTGGCGCTGTCGCCGGAGTGCGACGCCGGCAGCTTCGTGCCGCCCAGCCTGGTCGAGATCGAAGCCGTGTCGGACTTGGGCGAGGAGGTGTTCGGCCCGGTGCTGCACGTGCTGCGCTACCGGCGTGAGCGACTGGACGGGCTGCTCGATGCGCTCGCCGCCACCGGCTACGGGCTGACCTTCGGGGTGCATACGCGGCTCGACGAGACCATCGCGCACGTCACCGCGCGCCCCCCGGCGGGCAACCTCTACGTCAACCGCAACATCGTCGGCGCGGTGGTGGGGGTGCAGCCGTTCGGCGGGCACGGCCTGTCGGGCACCGGTCCGAAGGCGGGCGGTCCGCTGACGCTGCGCCGGCTGCTGTCGCGTGCGCCGGTCGCGACCGGGCTGCCGGCCGGTGCGCCGAGCGAGGCGTCCGCCCGGCTCTCCGAGCATCTGGACGCGGCCGGGCAGACCGGGCTCGCGGCACGCGCGCGTGCACTGGCGTCATGCTCGCCGCTCGGGGCGGAGCTGCTGCTGGCCGGCCCGGTCGGCGAGAGCAACCGCTACAGCCTGCATCCGGCCGGCGCCGTGCGCTGCGTCGCCGTGACGCGCGAGGGATTGCTGCTGCAGCTCGCCGCCGTGCTCGCCACCGGCAACGTCGCCGTGATCGAGGATGCCGCCCGGCACGCGGCCCTGCTGGACACGTTGCCGCTGGCGCTGGGTCCGCACTGGCGCGACGCAAGCGAGAGCGACGAGGCCGCGGTCGCGTTGTTCGAGGGCGACGGCGACGCGCTGTCGGCGTTCTCGGCGCGGATGGCACGACGCGACGGCGCGATCGTGCCGGTGCTGTCACGCTCGACGCACGAGTTGCAGGCGGGACAGGAGTACGAGCTGGAGTTCCTGCTGCGCGAGCGCAGCCTCAGCATCAACACCGCCGCCGCGGGCGGTAATGCCAGCCTGATGTCGATCGGATAGGCCAGGGCTCCGCCCTGGACCCGCTCAAGGCGAAGCCTTGAGAATCCATTTAAAAGAGGGTTTCAAAGGTGAGCCTTTGGCGGGATCGAGCCGGGCAGCGGATCGATGGGCGGAGCCCCGATCTCAGGTGAAGCGAAAGGCGGAGATCGCGGTCGCGAGCACCTCTTCGGCGTAGACCTGTTCGCCGGTGCCGTCGGCAGCGCCCGCCGCGACCATCAGCGGCAGCAGGTGCTCCGCCTGCGGATGCGAGAAGCGGCCGGAGGGTGCTTCGGCCCAGTGCGTCAGGCGCTCGGCGCGGGAGGCGCCGTCGCGCGTCGCACTGTCGACGAGCCAGCGGTCGAAGGCTCGCGACGGACCGGTCGCCCGCGGATCGCCGTAGGCGCGCATGTTATGGAAGCTCATGCCGGAGCCGAGGATCAGGACGCCTTCGTCGCGGAGCGGCGCCAGGGCACGGCCGGCGGCGAGGTGCAGCGCCGGGTCGAGCGTGCGATCCACCGACATCTCGACCAGCGGGATCGCCGCATCCGGGAAGGCGACCTTGAGCGGGATGAACACGCCGTGATCCAGCCCGCGCGCCGGATCGACGCCGGCTTGCAGGCCCTGCGCGGCGAGGCGCGCGGCCGCGCGGGCGGCGAGCGCGGGTGCGCCGGGCACGTCGTAGCGCAGCGCGTAGGTATGCGGCGGGAAGCCGCGATAGTCGTAGATCAGGCCGGGCGCCTCGGCGCCGGTCAGGGCGAAGCCCTGCGTCTCCCAGTGGCCGGAGACGACCAGGATCGCCTTCGGCGGTTCCGGCAGCGCTGCGGGCAGGGCGCGCAGGAAGGCGGCCATGCCGCTCCAGGTGCCGCGCGGATCGTCCATGAAGAAGCACGGTCCGCCGCCGTGCGGGATGAAGTAGGTCGGCTGGGTCATCATGACCCTCCTATGGATCTCGCCGGATCGGAAGATAATCGGCATTGTTGGAGCATGAGCTTCAACCCAGGGTAGGAAGTGACCGACCGGCTGACGGGGATGCAGGTGTTCGTCCGGGCGATCCGGCTCGGCGGTCTGTCGGCGGCGGCGCGCGAACTGCGTATGTCCCCCGCGATGGCGGCCAGGCATGTCGATGCGCTGGAGGCGCGGCTGGGCACGACGCTGATCCATCGCAGCACGCGCCGGCTCTCGCTTACCGAGGCGGGAGAGGACTATCTCGACCGGGCGGAGCGGATCCTGCTCGACGTCGGAGAAGCGGAGGCGGAAGCCGCATCGCGCTCGGTCGCGATCGAGGGCACGCTGCGGATCAGCGCACCGGCCACGTTCGGCGTCCTTCATATCGCGCCCATGGTTCCGGCCTTCCACGCGCTGCACCCGCACGTGACCGTCGCGTTCGGCTTCAACGACCGCACCATCGATCTGCTGGAAGAACGCTGGGACATGGCGATCCGGATCGGCCGGCTGGCCGACAGCAGCCTGGTCGCGCGCAAGCTGGCACCGATGCGGATCGTCGTCTGTGCCTCGCCGTCCTACCTCGCAGCACGCGGCACGCCGGCTCGCCTGTCCGATCTCCGGGACCATGATTGTCTGGGCCATACGGACGTCGTGCAGGTCGGCATCTCGAGCTGGAGCTTCGGGCCGGACGGAGGGATCAAGGTGCCCGTACGCGGCACCATGCATTCGAACAACGGCGAGGCGCTGATCCGCGCCGCCGCCGCCGGACAGGGCCTCGTCTACGGACCGCGCTTCATCGCCGCCCAGGCCTTGGCGAGCGGCGCGCTGGTCGAGGTGGCGCTCGACGCCCCGCCGATGGCGCTCGGCGCCGTGCATGCCGTGACGCACCCGACCCGGCGTCCGGCGGCCAAGACGCGCGCCTGGATCGACTTCCTCGCCGCACGGCTGCCCGCCATGGCGGCAGACTGGTAGGGACGCGTTCGAGGCGACGGACGCTCGCTCCGGATCCGGTATCGATCG
The DNA here is from genome assembly GCA_964249315.1 of uncultured Acetobacteraceae bacterium. GTDB lineage: Bacteria > Pseudomonadota > Alphaproteobacteria > Acetobacterales > Acetobacteraceae > Lichenicoccus. Next base: position 6,452 of record CAXUCM010000066.1, read on the forward strand.
GCAACAGGCGGGCTTTTCACCGCCCGGCCATCTGGCCCGGCTGTCCTTGATGCCTAAGATGCACCCGGACAGGAGTGCAGGATGAGACGATCGAACTGGCTGGGGACGGCGCTCGCGGCCGCCCTCTTGGTGACGAGTGCGGCCCGCGCCGAGGACGGCCGCACGCTGATGCGGTTTGCCAACCAGCGCGGCAACGCGATCGTCTTCGTGGCGCACGGCAATCTCTGGGTGGTGGATCGCGCCGGCGGCGTCGCCCGTCGCCTGACCGCCGATCCCGGGCAGGACCTGATGCCGCGCTACTCGCCGGACGGAAAGTGGATCGCCTACACCGCCAGCCTGCAGGGCAATCGCGACGTCTACGTGATCCCCGCCCAGGGCGGGGCTGCGCGGCGGCTGACCTTCCATTCCGACGTGGTGCCGAAGGCGCCGGAGCGCTGGGGCCCGGACAACCTGGTGGTCACCTGGACGCCGGACTCGAAATCCATCGTCTTCCTGTCTCGCCGTAAGGCTTGGAATTCCTGGATCACCTTGCCCTTCACGGTGCCGCTGGCGGGCGGGCTCGCGACCCAGCTGCCGCTCGACCGCGCCGGCTTCATCAGCTACGGCCCGGACGGCCACTCCATCGCCTATACCCGCATCTTCCGCGATTTCCGCACCTGGAAGCGCTACGATGGCGGTCTCGCCCAGGACGTCTACACCTACGATTTCGACACCAGGACGCTGGTCCGCATCACCGACTGGAAAGGTACCGACACCTCGCCGATGTGGTTCGGCCACCGCATCTATTTCCTCTCGGACCGCGACGGCAACCGGCGCGCCAACATCTGGTGCTTCGACACCGACAGCCGGCAGTTCCGGCAGATCACCCGCTTCACCGACATGGATATCGACTTTCCCTCGCTCGGCGACAGCGCGATCACCTTCCAGCAGGGCGGCCGCCTCTACGTGCTCGACCTTCCGGGCGAGAAACTGCACGCGCTCGACGTCCGGGTGTTCGACGACGGCACCCGCACCGGCCCGCGCATGGTCCGCGCCGGCGACGCGGTGCGCGACCAGGACAACGCCCAGCAGACCGACTACGCGCTGTCGCCGAACGGCAGGCGCGCGCTGTTCTCCGCCCGCGGCGACATCTTCACGGTGCCGGCCGAGCACGGCGCGACCCGCGACCTGACCAACACCAGCAACGCCGACGAGGACCATCCGAGCTGGTCTCCCGACGGCAGGCTGGTCGCCTACACCTCGGATGCGAGCGGCGGCCAGCAGATCGCGATCCGTCCCGCCGGCGGCGGTGCCGAACGGACGCTGACGCACTTCCCGACGGGATATTTCTACACCCCGCTCTGGTCGCCGGACGGCGCCCGGCTGGCGTTCTCCGACAACGACCACCGGCTCTGGATCGTCGGCACCGACGGCGCGGCACCGCGTCCGGTCGCGCAGGACCCGTACCGGGAGATCCACGACCAGAGCTGGTCGCCGGATGGAAGGTGGCTCGCCTACAGCCTGCTCGGCGCCAACCAGCAGCGCAGCATCTACCTGTACGACGTCGCCGCGGCCCGTGCCACCCGGGTGAGCCGGCCCGACTTCAACGACCAGGCGCCGGTGTTCTCGCCGGACGGCCGCTACCTCTATTTCGTCTCGGCACGGCACGAGAACCCGACCCTGTCGGAGAGCGAGTTCGACGCCGCCACCCTCAAGCAGCAGGGCATCTACGTCGCCACCCTGCAGCGCGGCGAGCCGTCGCCGTTCGCGCCGCGCTCCGACGAGGGCGCCTACGAGCCCGACCGCAAGAAGGACGATGCGGCCTGGAAGCCGGGCGCGGCCAAGCCGCTGCAGATCGACCTGGACGGGCTGATGGACCGCATCGCGCCGCTGCCGATCCCGGCCAGCGACATCGCCGGCCTCGATGCGCGCGGCCAGCGGATCTTCTACCAGACGCAGCCGCTGCAGATGATCGAGGGCGCGCTGCCCGGCGAGAAGCCGGCGCTGTATGCCTACGACCTCGACACCCGCAAGAACGCCACCATTCTCGAAGGGCTGGACGGCTACGCCCTGTCCGCCGACGGCCTGCACGTGCTGTTCAAGCAGGGCAGGCAGTACGGCATCGCCGAGACCAGGCCGGGCGGCGGCGATAAGAAGAAGCTCGATCTCGGCCAGATGACGATGCAGGTGGTGCCGACGCAGGAATGGGCCGAGATGTTCAACGATGCCTGGCGCCTGGAGCGCGACCTGTTCTTCAGCGAGAAGACCAACGGCGTGAACTGGCAGGCGGTGCATGACACCTACGCCAGGCTGCTGCCGCTGATCGGCTCGCGCTTCGACCTGACCTACCTGATCGGCCAGATCCAGGGCGAGCTCGGCAACTCGCACACCTATGTCGGCGGCGGCGACGACCAGGACCCCACGCCGCCGATGCCGACGGCGCTGCTCGGGGTCGATTTCGGCCTCGATGCCGCCTCCGGCCGCTACCGCTTCGCGCACATCTATCGCGGCGATGACAGCCGCGAGGACTACCGCAGCCCGCTGAATGCGCCGGGTCTGAACGTGCAGGACGGCGACCTGCTGCTGGCGGTGAATGGCGTGCCGCTGCGCGCGCCGACCGACCCGTACAGCCTGTTCGTCGGCGTGCAGGGTCCGGTCACGCTGACCATCGCCGGCGGCGGCGCGAAGGCCGGCGCGCCGCGCGACATCACCGTCGATCCGGTCCGCGACGAGATGTCGCTGCGCGAGCAGGGCTGGATCGACCATAACCGCGAGGTGGTCGACCGGCTGTCCGGCGGCCGCGTGGCGTACGTCTACCTGTCGAACATGGAGGCGCTCGGCATGGAGCAGTTCGTGCGCCAGTTCTACCCGCAGATGAACCGGCAGGCGCTGATCCTCGACGACCGCTTCAACGGCGGCGGCTTCATCGACCAGATCATCCTCGAGCGGCTGCGTCGGGTGCTGGTCGGCATGTCGACCAACCGCGAGCGCACCGCGATGACCATCCCGCAGCAGCTGATCGACGGGCCGAAGATCTGCCTGCTGAACCAGTATTCCGCCTCGGACGGCGACATCTTCCCGTACTATTTCCGCAAGTATGGGCTGGGCCCGCTGCTCGGCATGCGCAGCTGGGGCGGCGTGCGCGGCATACGCGGCAACTGGAGCCTGCTCGACGGCGGCACCATCACCGTGCCCGAGGATGCGCTGTACGGGCTGGACGGGAAGTGGGTGATCGAGAACCACGGCGTCGATCCCGACATTCAGGTCGAGGACGAGCCCGGCCAGCTCCAGGCCGGCCACGACCGCCAGCTGGAGACCGCCGTCGGCCTGATGCTGGACAAGCTGCACCAGCAGCCGCAAGCGCTGCCCAAGGCGCCCCCGCTACTCCCCGCCTACCCGCCACAATAAGGGGCCCGGGGACCAGTCCCCGGCGGGGTCCAGGGGCAGCGCCCCTGGCCTTTGCTCAGCCCACCAAAGTCGGCCGCCAGAACGCCGCCTCCAACCGGACGGTGGTGCGAAAGCAGCGCAGCAGCATCGGATACCGCGCCTCGCCGCCATGCGAGCCGGCAAGCAGGTCGAGCCGCTCGCAGCCGGCATTGGCAAACTGCACGTATCGCTCCCCGCCATAGACCTCGATCCAGGCCCGATACGGCCCGTCGAGCCGCGTCGCAGGGTCGGCAAGCAGACGCAACCCGATCTCGGCGTAGCCGACCAGGCAGGCGCTGAGCGAGACCAGCAGGTCGAGGATGTCGCCGCGCTGGCCGCAATCGAGCATGAAGCGGCTATAGGCGAGCAGTTCGAGCGATTCCGGCTGCTCGGCGAGATCGGCCTCGCTCAGCCCCCACTCGCGGCAGTAGCCGACATGCAGCGCGAGTTCGGTGTCCAGCAGGTCGGCGAGCAGCCGTGCCGTGGTCCGCATCCCGGCCACGTCCGGGTCCTTGTAGACGGCGAGCGCGTAGGCGCGGGCATACTGGATCAGATAGAGGTAGTCCTGCACCAGGTAGGTGCGGAACGATGCCGCCGGCAGCGTCCCGGCGCCGAGCTCGGCCAGGAACTCGTGCCGCGTGTAGGCCTGCCACGCGGCGGCGCAGTCGTCGCGGAGCCGGGCGAACAGCCGCCCGGTCCGAAGCGCCGGCAGGCTCACCGGGCGACGAGCCGGCGGTAGAGGTGCCAGGTCGCGTGTCCCAGCACCGGCAGCACCAGCGCCAGCCCGACGAAGGCGAGCAGCGAGCCGAGGCCGACGAGCACGCCGACGATGACGCCCCAGAGCGCCAGCACCAGCCGGTTGTGCAGGACGGCCTGCAGCGAGGTGCGCACCGCGAGCACCGCATCGACGTTGCGGTCGAGCATCATCGGGAACGACACCACGCTGATGCCGAGCACGATGCAGGCGAAGATCAGCCCGACCAGGTTGCCGACGACGATCAGGAACCAGCCGCCCGAGGTGGTGAACAGCAGGGTGACGAAGTCCGACATCTGGCTGATCGGAACGTCGCCGAAGGCCAGGTGGTAGAAGCCCTGGGCAATGCCGATCCAGGCGATGAAGATCGCGACCAGCGCCAGCGCCAGCACGACGATCGAGCCGAGGTTCGGCGATTGCAGCACGTCGAAGCAGTTGCGCCAGTTCGCCGGGCGGCCCTGCTCGCGACGCAGGCTGATCTCGTAGAGCCCGATCGCCGCGACCGGCCCGACCAGCGCGAAGCCGGAGACCATCGGATAGAACAGCGTCACCAGGCCGCGTCCGGCGGAGACCTTCCAGAACACCACCGCGACCACCGGATAGATGATGCACAGGAAGAAGAGCTGGCTCGGGATGGCGCGGAAATCGTCGTAGCCGAGCCGTAACGCGACGCGCAGGTCGTCGACGCTGATGCGCCGGATCGCCGGGACGGTGCCTGGCGTGCTGCGGTTGCTGGGCAGCTGCCGGGAGTAAGCCTGGTCGACCATGCGGCGCCTCCGTCTCTGTCGTCGAGCCTGACGCGGGCTCGGCGGACTGTCCAGCCCGGCCAGCCGGATCGTTACGGGGCGGTCGCCGTGCAGGGGAAACTCGCCACCAGGAACTGGTAGACCCCGACCGCGGCGGGCTGCGCGGACGCGCTCGGGTTGTTGCCGGACCAGGCGACCAGCTTGTCGCGTCCCTGCTGGCGGGTCAGCGGCGGGTTCGTCGGCAGGCAGAACTGCCGCTGCGCCGCCGGTGTGACGCTCATGTAGAAGTCGATGATGCCGGTGAAGTAGCCGACGCAGAGCGAATGGCCGCTGCGGCTCATCCGGTCGTCGCTGCCGGCGACGCACATGTCGTAGAGCGACTGGAAGCTGGTGATCGTGGTCGGCGACGGACGCTTGTAGCTGTACGGCGGGTCGGCGGTCTGGCTGCGAGCCGGCAGCGATCCCAGGCAGCAGGAGGCGGCGAGAAGGGCGCACAGCCCCGGGATCCTGGCACGCATGCGACACTCCTGTTCACGACCATCCGGGCAACGTGAGGCCTCCGCCGTGGTTCCGGCGGCTGAGCCTGCCGCCGGTGATCGGCGACGGCACGCCGGTGGTCAGCGGGAAGCTGATCGGCAGCGCGCGCAGCCGGCGCAGCGCCAGGTAGGCGAAGCACTCCGCCTCCACCGCGTCGCCGCGCCAGCCGAGCTGTTCCGCCTGGTGCACGGCGAGCCCGGTCCGTGCCGCCAGCTCGCGCAGCAGCGTCGGATTATGCCGGCCGCCGCCGCAGACGACGAGGCGCTCGGGCGGCGCCGGCAGCAGCGTGACGGCGCGCGCGACGCAGCCGGCGGTGAATGCGGTCAGGGTGGCGGCGCCGTCTGCGGGGTCGAGCCCGTCGACCATGGCGTCGGTGAAGTCGTTGCGGTCGAGCGAT
>CAXUCM010000067.1:0-12087 GCA_964249315.1 uncultured Acetobacteraceae bacterium
GGCTAAAAGCGACGGCTGGCTCGACAACGCCAAACGCCAGAACACCCTCTACGAGCCGCCGACCAAGGAGGATGCCGAGTGGGCCGACGCCATCCTGTTCGGCACCCCGTCCTATTTCGGCGCCATGGCCACCGAGCTGAAAAGCTTTCTCGACCAGCTCGGCCCTCAGTGGAAAAGCGGCGCGCTGGCCGGCAAGGTCGGCAGCGCCTTTGCCACCGCGTCGTGGCCGCACGGCGGCACCGAAGTCGTCACCCTCGCTCTCTACGCGCCCATGGCGCATCTCGGCATGATCATCGTGCCGACCGGCTATACCGACGAGGCGATGCTCGAGGCCGGCTCACCCTACGGCGCGTCGGCGATCACCGGCGAGGAGGTACGCCCGCCGAACGAGGACGATATCCGCGCAGCCCGACACCAGGGGCGCCGCTCCGCCACGATCGCCGCGGCGCTGCTGAACGCGGACGAAATGCCGAACCGCGACCCTGCCTGAAACCCGTAAGCCAAGAATGGATCCTCAAGGCCGAGCCTTGAGCGGGTCCAGGGCAGAGCCCTGGCCTTTCTCAGCCTAGGGCTCAGCCGTCGGTAAACTGACCGCCATGCGCCTTAAGCTGCGCCACCGTCAGGTCAGTGAAGGTGATGGTCGTCTTGTCGGCGAGCGAGATCGTGCTGCCGCCGCTGCCATCGCTGACGGCGGTGCTCAGCGCGTTCGCGACGGCGTTCGCGCCGTAGCCGAACAGGCCGACCATGTTGCCGGCGGACTTGCTGAAATCCGTGATGACGTCGGTGCCGCCCGCGTGGCCGTCGGCGAAGACGAAGATCGTCGTCCCCGAGCCGCCGGTCAGCGTGTTGGCACCGGTTCCGGCGACGAGCGAGTCGTTGCCGGAACCGCCGACGAGATCGGTGGCGCCCGAGCCGCCGAAGAGGGCGGCGTAGCCGGACGACCCTGCCGCGTTCAGCGTCTCGTTGCCGGAGCCGGCGATCAGGTAGCCGAGGCTGGCGCCGGAGTTCGAGAAGGTGATGTTCGAGCCGTCCGCGCCGAAGACCTGGGCCTTGGTGCCGCCGTCGACCGTCGCCGCGTTGCCCGGCGTCGCGATGAAGGAGAGCGTGCCGGTCCCGGTCTCCGTCACCGACGTGCCCGCGCCGCCGAACACGGTCACGTCGCTGGAGGCGGAGATCGTGTCGCTGGTGCCGCCGATGACGGTGGTCGCGGCACTCAGGTAGTAGGACCCGTTGGTGCCGTCGAACAGGATCGCCTGGCCCGAGCCGCCGGTGAAGACGTTGCCGCTGCCGGCATCGACCAGCAGATCGAAGCCGCTGCCGCCAAAGACCGTGCTCTGCGTGCCGGAGGCGACCAGCGTGTCGGCACCGGCGCCGCCCACGATCTCGTCGCCGGTGCCGGTGGAGTAGACGCCCGTGTCGCCGCTTCCGGCATCGACGACGTTCGCGCCGAAACCGGGCTGGATCAGATCGTTGCCGCTGCCGGCATAGATCGTGTCGTTGCCGTCGCCCGTCGCGATCGAGTAGTTGCCGCCGCCCGTGGTGAGGCCCTGGAACAGGTTGGGGCCGCCGCCGCCGACGAAAAGGCCGCCGCCCGAGCCGCCGAGCACGGTCGTCCCGCCGATGCTCGCGAGCACGCTGCTCGCGGCGGCGAGACCGGTCTCATCGATGGTGACGGGCGTGTTGGCGCCGACCGTGACATAGGAGAAGCCGGCCGGAAAGCTGTAGGTGCCCGCGTTATAGATCATGCCCAGGCCGGTGAACCCGGCCGGCACCGTGGGAGCCGTCGAACCCGGCGACAGCGTCGTCTCGATGCTCGACCCGCCGAGGGCCGCCGCGTTGAACGCATCGGCATAGGCTCTGGCGAGAGAATATGCCACGGCGCCGTTCACCGTGACTGGAACTGTGGAACCTGAACCGCCGACGACTGTCACGATTGCCATGTGGAATTCCCGTATCGGACCACGTCAGTGACGTGTTCGCAGGCTGCAGGACTTAGCTTCGCGAGCCAAGGGATACCGCAAATAAAGCGTGACACAAGCGCAAATCGACAGAGTCGAAACGATATTTAAATTTGGAAACTCAGCCCGGGAAACTTGAAAATAGCACGATTTGATCGGAACGCGTGCGGGACCGTCGCTTCGGCACGAGTATTCGAAGACGTCTATTTATTTCATGCCGATATCGTAATTTGTGCGACCATGTCCATCCTGGTGGTCACGGACTTGTTTCATAAAGGCGACAATGCCCCGCTAAGGTGACAATGCCCCGCTCGCGGCCACGAGCCGCGCGGCGATCCCGAGGATGCTTTTTGTGCCGCGCGCTAGCTCGCGGCACGGGCGGCGAGGACCTCGCGGAGGCGCCCGGCTTCGGTCATGAACTCGGCGAGCTCGGGTCGGCGGACCAGCTGCTGGCGATAGAGCCCGATCGCCGCGGCGACGAGCGCGCCGCCGCGGCCGAGCTGGGCGTCGCCGAACTCGATGATGCGCAGGTTCGGCCAGGCCTTGTCGCGGATCTGCAGGATCTCCGCCGCCACCTCCGGGCCGCTGAGCTGCGGCTGCGCCTGCGCCAGCATCAGCAACATCGAGGCGGTGGAGCGCGAGATCCCGGCATGGCAATGCACCAGCAGGTGCGCGCGCGCGGCCGGCTCGGCCAGCAGGTCGCGGCCGAAGGCGAGCAGCCGCTGCACGTGCTCCGCCTGCGGCGCGAGCTGCCCGGGCTGCTCCTCGATGATGTCGTTGAAGCGCAGCTCGAGCCGCTCATGCTCGCCGTAGGTGCCGAACGCGTCGGGCACCGGCCATTGCGGATCAAGGATCGACAGCACGTGCGACACGCCGACCGCGCAATGGCCGGGCAGTTCGTCGAGACCGCAGATGGTCATCCGGAACGGGATCGGGTTCGGCATGTCGTTCTCCACGGCCGGTCAGGCCGGATCTGCAAGGATGGTCACGGCGTCGAGGGTGAAGCTGCCGTCGTCGCCGATCTCGAAATGCGTACGCACCGGCTCCGGCGCGGAGTCCTGCAGCGCGCGGATCGCCTGGACGCGGAGCGGCGACGTCCGGGTGCGGCCGATCCAGCCGGCGAATTCGAGCGGTAGCCGGCGGCAGGTGATCCCCTGCACGGCGAGGCGGCTGCGCGAGAGCGCCGCGATCCACTCGGCGACGCGGTAGTTGCGCACGTGCGATCCGTCGCGTAGCAGCTCGATCGTCTGCAGGTGGGTGTCGAGCAGCGGATCTTCCGGCGCCACCGTGTCGACGAAGCCGGCGAGGCCGCCGGGCCGCAGCACCCGTCGCGCCTCGCGCAGCCCCGCCTCCAGATCCTGCCAGTGATGCGCCGAGAAGCGGCACAGCACGACGTCGAACGCCGACGGCGCGAACGGCAGCAGCTCGGCCGCCGCCTGCTGCACGCGAAGGTTGGCGAGGCCGCGCTCGGCCGCGGTGCGACGCACCGCCGCCAGCATGCCGGGGGTGAGATCGCAGGCGACCACCTCGGCCGCGTGCAAGGCGGCGCGATAGGCCACGTGGCCGCCGCCGCAGCCGAGATCGAGCACCCGCGCCTGCGGGCGGCCGCGCAGCAGCGCCTCGAGCTGATCGAGATCGGGACCCGCGCTGTGCGTCGGGCTGCTGACATAGTCCTCCGCACGCGGACCGTACTGGGCGGCGACGAAGTCGTGCTGGATGGTGCGCGTCATCGTTCCTGCCTGTCAGACCGCAACCGCGCCGTCCAGACGCGAGATCGCATCAATCGAACGCCGTAGGCAGCGCCGGTTCGCGGTGATGCGCGAACATCAGCGCGATCTGCGCCGGCCGCGTGCGGCTTTCGGAGAGATCGGCCGGGATCTCGTGCTCGGCAAAGAAGCGCGCCTCGCTGGTCTCCAGGCTGGCGCGGGCCGCACCGCCGGTCAGCGCGCACAGGAAGAACAGCTTGTAGATCGAGAACGGGCCGGCCGGCCGATGTCCCTGCCGGGCGCGGTCGCAGAGCAGCGCCAGCTTGATCGCCCGCGCCTCGAAGCCGGACTCCTCGCGGACCTCGCGGAGCGCGCATTCCGAGGCGGTCTGGTTCACGTCGGCCCAGCCGCCGGGCAGCGTCCAGCGCCCGGCATCGACGGTCTCGCGCACCAGCAGCAGACGCCCGTCGGCGTCGAACACGGCGCCGCGCACGTCGATCTTGGGCGTGGCGTAACCCTGCTCGGCCTGGAACTGCGCGTGCAAGGCGGCCGCGTCGACGCCGCTCGCACCCGCCATCATCCGCGCCGCCAGCGCACGCAGCGCCTCGTAGCGCTCGCGATCGTAGGGGTCGCGGGTGAAGGCGAGCCCGACCTGCGCGATCGCCTGCACTTCCCGCGCCTGGATCAGCCAGTCGGGCTCGTCCGTCGGCATTCGTCCCCCCGTGATCCAAGCAAGGGCAGGGCTCTACCCTGGACCCGCTCAAGGCGAAGCCTTGAGAATCCATTTGTCAGGGCCGACACCTTACAGCACCTCGATGGCTACCGCTTTTACCAGCGCCAGTATCGGCAGCCCAGGCGCCAGGGCGAGGCGACGGGCGGCGTCCGCCGTCACCCGGGACAGCAGGATGCCCTCGCCGGCCGCCTCGGGCCGGAGGGATGCCGTCACCGTGCCACGATCCGGATCTGCCGCCAGCGCCTCGACGCGTGCCGCCAGGAGGTTCTGCACGCTCAGCGCCGGCAGCAGGCCCGGTGCCGACAGCATCACCTCGCGCGCCGGGATCTTCAGGCGCACGGCGGCGCCGATCGCCGGCGCCCATGCCGGAACGCGCAGCAGGAAGCCGCCGGCCTCGATGCGCGCGAGGCCCGACTCCGGCTCCAGCCCGACGATCCGCCCGTCCAGCCGGGCGGCGGCATCCTCGCGCGCGGCGAGCGGACCGCCGACATCGCCGAGCAGGCGGACGGCGGCGCCGCTGGCAACCACACGGCCCTGCCGCAGCAGCACCAGCGTGTCGGCGAGGCGGATCACCTCGTCGAGCGCGTGGGTCACGTAGAGGATCGGCAGCGACAGCCGCGCCCGCAGCCGGCCGAGATAGGGCAGGATCTCGGCGCGGCGCTCCTCGTCGAGCCCGGCCAGCGGCTCGTCCAGCGCCAGCAGCCTCGGCCGCGACAGGATCGCCCGGCCGATCGCCACGCGCTGCCGCTCGCCGCCCGAGAGAGTGTGCGGACGGCGTCGCAGCAGCGTCTCCAGGCCGAGCAGTGCGACCAGCTCTTCGAAGCCGGGCGTCCGCGCCTCGGCGGCGGCGGCGGCACGGCGGGCGCCGTAGCGCAGGTTGCCGGCGACGCTGAGATGCGGGAACAGCCGCGCCTGCTGGAACACCAGCCCGACCCGCCTGCGTTCCGGCGGCAGCCAGTGCCGGGCATCGGCGAGCACGACGTCGCCGACGCGGACCTCGCTGCGGTCGGTGCGCAGCAGCCCGGCCACGGCATGCACCAGCGTGCTCTTGCCGGCCCCGGAAGGCCCGAACAGCGCCACCACGCCTGGCAGCGGTGCCGCGAAGCGCAGGTCGAGCGACGCGCCGCCGGCAAAGCGATGCTGGATGCTGACCGCCAGCTCGCTCACCGATCCGACGTCATCCCGCCCCGCCGAGCCACCGTCCGAGCCGGCGTGCGAGCAGCCCGGACAGCAGCAGCCCGGCGAGTGCCAGCAGCAGCGAGACCGAGGCCAGGCGCGCCGCCTGCGCCGGGCCGCCGGGCACCTGCAGCGCCGCGTAGATCGCCAGCGGCAGCGTGCGGGTCTGGCCGGGGATGTCGGCGGCGAAGGTGATCACGGCGCCGAACTCGCCGAGGCTCGCGGCGTAGCCGCTGACCAGGGCGGCGAGCAGCCCCGGCGCGGCGAGCGGCAGCAGCACGGTGGCGAAGCGGTCGAGCGGCCCGGCGCCGAGGCCGGCGGCGGCGGCCAGCAGGCCGGGATCGACCGCCTCCATCGACAGCCGGATCGTGCGCGCCATCAGCGGCAGGATCATCACCGCGCAGGCCAGGCTGGCACCGTTGGTGGTAAAGGCGAGGCGCACCCCGAACAGCCGCCAGAGCAGCGCGCCGGCCGGCCCCTCGATGCCGAACAGCACCAGCAGCAGCCAGCCGGTGACCACCGGCGGCAGCACCAGCGGCAGATGCACCAGCGCGTCGAGCAGGGCGCGTCCGGGCAAGCGCGGACGGCTCAGCAGCCACGCCGCCGCCACGGCGAACGGGAACGCCAGCAGCACCGCGCGTCCGGCCACGACCAGCGTCAGCCGCACCGCCTCCCACTGCGCCGGCGTCAGCGGCGCGGTCAATGCGCCTTCGCTGCGGCGAAGCCGAGATTGTGGAAGATCGCCTGCGCCGTGCCGCCGGCGAGGTAGGCCAGGAACGCGGCCGCCGGTGCCGGCATCGCCGCGCCGCGCAGCACCGCGCCGGGATAGACGATCGGCTGGTGGCTGCCGGCCGGGAACATGCCCGCCACCGCCAGGGCCGGCGAGACGGCGACGTCGCTCGCATAGACGATGCCGGCCGGCGCCTCGCCGCGCTCGACCAGCAGCAGGGCTGCGCGCACGTTCTGCGACGGCGCCAGCCGGTCCTTGACGCCGTCCCAGAGGCCGAGCGCGGTGAGCGCCTGCCTGGCGTAGATCCCGGCCGGCACCGAGGCGGGATCGCCGACGGCGAGCCGGCCGCCCGGACCGAGCAGGCCGGGCAGGTCGGCGCCGGCGGCCGGCGTCAGCGGCTTCAGCCCGGCCTTGCGCTCCACCAGCACCAGCCGGTTGCCGAGCAGGTCGCGACGCGTGCCGGCGACGATGCGGCCGCGGCCGGCCAGCCAGTCCATCCAGGTCTCGTCGGCGGACACGAACAGGTCGGCCGGCGCACCCTGGTCGATCTGACGGGCCAGGCTGCCGCTGGAATCGAAGGAGAAGCGCGGCGCCGGATGCCCCTGCGCCGCCCAGGCGGCGGCGACCTGGCCCAGCGCCTCGGTCAGGCTGGCGGCGGCGAACACGGTCAGCGCCGTTGCCGCAGCGGCGGGTCCGCCGAGCCCCGGAAGCAGCATGCCGGAGCCGGCCAGCAGGACCGACCGGCGCGAACGGCGTGGCTTGCTCGGCATGCTGTCCTCTTCGTCTCGGTGCGGCGAGGATACAGGCTTCGCGCACCCAGGCCAGGACCCGGAGCGCGGTTGACCGCGCCGCGCCTGCCGACGCAGCATCCGGCATGACCCCGCTCGATGTCGCCGTCAGCCTGGATGCGATCCGCGCCCGCACGCCGCTGGTGCACAACATCACCAACCTGGTGGTCACCAACAGCACCGCCAACGCGCTGCTCGCCCTCGGCGCCTCGCCGGCGATGGTCGAGGCGGAGGAGGAGGTCGCCGAGTTCGCCGCCATCGCCGACGCGCTGGTGATCAACCTGGGCACGATGAGCCGGCCGCGGGCGCATGCGATGGCGCTCGCCGCCGCCGCGGCGCGCGAGGCCGCGACCCCGTGGGTGCTGGATCCGGTCGCGGTGGGCGCGATCGGCTACCGCTCGCGGGTGGCGGTCGAACTGCTGGCCGAACGACCGCAGGTGATCCGCGGCAATGCCTCGGAGATCATCGCCCTGGCCCGGCTCTGCGGCCCCGCCGGCGAGCCTGCCGCGGCCGGCGGCCGCGGCGTCGACAGCCTGGCGCAGGCGGCCGAGGCGCTGGACGCGGCAAGATCGCTGGCCGCGCATGCCGGCGGCGCGGTGGTGGTCAGCGGCGCCACCGACTACGCCACCGACGGGAGACGCATCGTCGCCATCGAGAACGGCCATCCGATGATGCCGCGGGTCACCGGGCTCGGCTGCACCGCGACGGCGCTGATCGGCGCCTGCCTGGCGGTCGAACCCGATCCGCTCGCCGCCGCCGTCGGCGGCATGGTGCTGATCGGCCTCGCCGGCCAGCTCGCCGGCGAACGCGCCCGCGGCCCCGGCTCGCTGCAGGTGCAACTGCTGGACGCTCTCTACACCCTGGACGAGGACACCATCAGGACCCGCACGCGCATGCACGCCCTGAGTTGACGGCCCCCAATCCAATCAAATGGATTCTCAAGGCTTCGCCTTGAGCGGGTCCAGGGCGGCGCCCTGGCCTTGCCTGCCTAGCGTCGGAACACCGTAAGCAGAAGCACGAACAGCAGGATCGCCACGGCCTGCAGGATCACGCGCCACCGCATCAGCCGGTTCGAGCGGTAGGGATCGCCGCCGCCGCGCACGAAGCCGGCCACGCCGGCGGCGAGGATGCCCAGCACGCCGATCATCGCGAATACCATCAGCAGGGTCAGGAACGGGCGCATCGGCTCCACATGGTGCGCCCAGGATGATTTGACAGCGCCGGTCGCGCGGTGTTCCACGCACAAACAATTTGCTACTGCCGCGGAGGGTGCATGCGCGCGACCAGCTTCCGTTCGATCATTCCGGCCCTGCTGCTGGCGCTGTCCGCGATGGCCCTGCCGGCGGCGGCCGCGACCGCCCCGGCATCGGCACCGGCGCCCCCGGCGATCAGCGCGGCGCAGGCGCAGCAGGTGCTGGACGTGCTGAACGATCCCAAGCGCCGCGCCGCCTTCACCAGCACCTTGACCGCGATCGCCAGGAGCCTGCCGGCGGCGGCACCGGCCGCGGCACCCGCCAAGGTGGTGCTGGCGCCGGACAGCCTGGGCGGCGAGCTGCTCGGCGAGGTCGGCACCGCGCGCGCGCTCGTGGTCGCCCAGGCGCGGACGTTCGGACGCATGTTCAGCGACGTGATCCTGACGACGCGCTGGCTGCATCGCGAGCTCGCGGATCCGCGCAGCCGCGCCGTGCTGGCCGACGCGGCCTGGCGCGGCACGCTGGTGATCCTGATCGCCCTGCTGGCGGAGTACCTGCTCGCCCGGCTGCTGCGGCGGCCGCTGCGCGCGCTGACGCGGGATGCGGACACGCTTCCGGAGAACCGCGCCGTCGAGGCGGCGGCCGCGCCGCAGGAATCCGAGACCCGCGCGCGCGATGCCAGCCATCGCCAGCGGACGCTGCGTCTGCTCCGACGGGTGCCGTTCGCGCTGCTCCGGCTGATGCTCAAGCTGCTGCCGGTGGTGCTGTTCCTGGCGATCGGCAACTTCGCCGGGGTGATGTTCGCCGACCATCCGGTGACGCAGCTCATCCTGGTCACCACGACCAACCTGTACGGTCTCGGCCGGCTGCTGGTGCTGGTCGTGGACATGCTGCTGGCGCCGCAGGCGCCGGGCGTGCGGCTGATCGGGATCACCGATTCCGGCGCCGTGCTGCTGACCCGCTGGTGGGCCTGGCTGGTGGCGGTGCCGGTGGTGGCGGTCACCGTGACCGATATCGGCGGCATCCTCGACCTGCCCGAACGCGCCGCGCAGTCGCTGATCCGGGCGATCGTGCTGGTCGAGCACATCCTGCTCGCGCTGCTGATCTGGCGGATCCGCGGCCGCGTCGCCGCGGCGCTGACGCCGCCGCGTCGCTTCCGCGGCAATGCCGCCGGACTCGTGCTCGGACGCATGGCGACCAACTGGTGGATCCCGGCGCTGTTCTTCGACTTCGCGCTGTGGCTGGTCTGGGCGGCGCAGATCCAGTCCGGCTACGCGCGGATCTGGCGGCTGTTCCTGGTCACCGTCGCGGTGGTGTCCGTCTGCCGGCTGCTCGGCGCCGCCCTGCTCGGATTGCTCGACCGGCTGTTCCGGCTCAGCCCGGACCTCGAACTGCGCTATCCCGGCCTGGAGCGGCGCGCCAACCGCTACTATCCGCTGCTGCGCCGGGTGGTGAACGGCGCGGTCGTGGCGGTGGCGCTGGTGGTGCTGCTGCAGGCCTGGGGGCTGCCGTCGCTGGCCTGGTTCACCGGCGGCGCGCTCGGCACCCGCCTGGTCTCGGCGCTGATCTCGATCCTGATCGCGCTCAGCCTCGGCGTGGTCGTCTGGGAAGCCGCCAACGCGGCGCTGGACCGCCAGATCGCGCGCTTCGGCCAGGCCGCGCAGACCGCGCGCGCGGTGCGGCTGACGACGCTGCTGCCGATCCTGCGCACGGTGCTGTTCGTCGTGCTGGCGATCGTCGTCGGCCTGTCGGTGCTGAGCGAGATCGGCGTCAACGTCGCACCCCTGCTCGCCGGCGCCGGCATCCTCGGGGTTGCCATCGGCTTCGGCTCGCAGAAGCTGGTGCAGGATTTCATCACCGGCATCTTCCTGCTGGTCGAGAACGCGATGCAGGTCGGCGACACGGTGACCGCGGCGGGCATCACCGGCACGGTGGAGCATCTCTCGATCCGTACGCTGCGGCTGCGCGGCGGCGACGGCTCGGTGCAGATCATCCCGTTCTCCTCGGTCTCGACCGTCAGCAACCTGTCGCGCGACTTCGCGGTCGCCACGATCTCGATCAGCGTCGCGGTCACCGAGGAGACCGACCGCGTCTGCGCGTTGCTGCGCGACATCGGCGAGGCGCTGCGCGGCGATGCGGAATTCGCCGACTTCATCCTCGAGGCGTTCGCGCTCAACGGCGTCGACAGCATCGGCGAGTACGCGGTGGCGATCAGCGGCACGATGAAATGCACGATCGGCGGACGCTGGCCGGTGCAGCGGGAGTTCTACCGCCGCCTGAACGTGGCGCTGCAGGAGCATCAGGTGGCGCTGCCGGCGCGCCCTCTCGCTCTGTCCGACCTGGAGCCGGCGCATGAGGCGAGCCAGTCTTGCGCTTTGAGCGAAGGCCAGGGCTCTGCCCTGGACCCGCTCAAGGCTCGGCCTTGAGAATCCGCTTGTCTAGAGCGTCATCCGATCAGATGGAATCATCTGATCGGATAAAGGTGCTCGCCAAAACAACGAGATGGAGCGGGTTCCGTGAGCGAACGCGAATGGAACACGCTCTAGGAGACTTTCGGAGGCTGCCCGACCTTACTCGACCAGCGTCCAGGCGCCGTTCACCCGCTTGAAGGAAAGCTGCGCCGTCTTGCTGGTGTTCTTGTTGATCGAGGTGACCGCGCACGAATAGATGCCGTTATCCTTGGCCGCGCAGTCGGCGTTGGTGACGTCGAAATCCTTGACGTCGTAGGGGCCGTCGAAGATGCCCAGCGTGTTCGCCGACACCTTGCCGTTCGCCTCCTCCATGCGGGCCTGGATCACCTGCTTGATGTCGGCCTTGCTCGGACCGGTGACGTTGCCGCATCCGGTGACGACGAGCAGCGCGCCCAGCGTGGCCGCCATGATCGATCCGCGCATGAAATGCTCCCTCTGCTGATACTGTGACGATAACGAAGTGATAGCCGGGCGGTTGCCTCAGCGCGCGTAGGCGGCCACCGGCGCCGGCGCGGTGAGCGCGCCGCGCGCCACCAGGAAGTCCTGGAACGCCTGGTAGCGCGGCAGGTCCAGTGCCGCGGGATCGCGCGCGAGCGTCGGCAGGCTGGCGGACCAGGCGGCGCGGTTCAGGGCGGTGTCGAGCTCCGGGCGTGCGGCGATGAAGGCGCGCCAGGCGGCGTCTGGGTCGCGCAGCAGGCAGGCGGTGCCGGCCCGCAGCGCGGCCAGGAAGCGTACCACCTTGGCGTCCGCGGCGTGCCGGCTGTTCGCGAGCAGGATCAGCTCGTCGTAGCGCGGCACGCCGTGCTGCTCGGGCGCGAACGACAGCGGCGCGAGCCCTTTCTGCTGCAGGTCGATCAGCTCGTAGTTGCGCATGCTGCCCATCACCGCATCGACGCTGTGCGTCATCAGCGCCTGCTCGATCTGGAAATTGACCTGCACGCGGGTGACCGCATCCGGCTTCAATCCGACCGAGGCGAGCATGCCGTCGAGCAGCGCATCCTCGCCCGGCCCGACCGAGACGCCGATGCGGCGGCCCTTGAGCTGGGCGAGCGTGCGGATGCCCGAGGCGGCGGGCAGCGTGATCAGCACCTCCAGCGGCTGGTCCATCAGCGTGCCGACGCGCATCACCGGCAGGTGCGCCGCCGCCAGGAACGGAAGCTCGTCCTGGTAGCTGACCGCGAGGTCGGCCTGCCCGGCCGCGACCAGGCGCGGCGGCGAGGACGCGTCCGCCGGGGCGATGAACGACACGTCGAGGCCGGCGCGGGCATAGTCGCCGCACGATTGCGCCGCGAACAGGGCGGCATGATTGGCGTTGACGAACCAGTCCAGGAT
>CAXUCM010000068.1:0-12046 GCA_964249315.1 uncultured Acetobacteraceae bacterium
TCGGCCGTATGAAGGACTGGCGTCGCGTAGCAACCCGCTACGATCGATGCGCACAAACGTTCTTTTCAGCGATGTGCATCACGACCGCCATCACGTTCTGGCTGCCGCAACGAGTCCTGAGCCCAGGAAGGCGAACGTCGCCAAGACCCGGTAGAGGATTACGTTCTGGGTCAAAGGAACGGTCGATCTGTGAGATGAAGCCGAGGACGACGCCGGTCTCATGCACAAACTCGTGCAATACTTGAACCTGTTCCGATAGCGAGGGCTTGCTTCTCTGCTGATCCAGGATTTGCAGATAGTTTATGACGGCAACGGTGCCTAGTGGTGAGCCGGACAGATGGCGCACGATGAAATCGGCGCTGATATCGCCCGATGTCACAACCTCTGGCGCGGTTTCAACTTCCTTGTCTTCCAATGATCGGATGCGTTTCACCACTTCTCAATCGGTATGTTCAAGCGTGAAGAAGACAGATCGCCTTCTCTCCAGGGCAACATCCAGCAGAAGCTGCAAGCCTAATAGCGTTTTGCCGTGCTCCGGACGAGCGCCGAGCACAAGCATGTCTCCGTCCGCAAGCCTGGGCAGCAACGCAGATGTGGATGAGTTCCTCGCCATCCGCGAGGAAAGCACATTCCACGCGCCAGAGCCTTCCTCACGTGCAAGGCGGCCCTGCACTTCATGCAGCGGAATTTTCTCAGTGCGAGCTAGTAACCTGGCCTAGCGTTTCAGTTAATGGATCGATACGGATAAACGCATCATAAGATCTCCACTCCGAGCAAGAAGCGCAATACCCCTTATGCGAACGCTCAAACAGATGGTTCGATGATCTTCGTCACTCTTCATATGCGATGCTTCCCCAAAATGAAGGGGGGAGGCGCCGGGTGGCCCTAATTTAGGAAAATATCGCGGCCCCGCGATTCAAGCAACCCTATTGGTGGAAAAGGCTTCTAAGCAGACATCCTCATCAGATGGCGCAGGCCTCCAAGTTTGGGCGAAAGCTGTTGACAGGCGGGAACGGCGAATGACTGCTTGGCCGCAATGTTTGCTCGAACGCCGCCTGTTCGCTCTCGGCCTAGGCACCAGAGACTACGTGCTGCTGTTGGACAGCAGACCCATCGGTCAACGTTCTTGTGTAAAGGATGTACGTCGTTCCCTAGCATTGTTGCCCCGCGCTACCTCGGCACTAGCCGGGGCGACGAGCCCGGGAACAACGCCTTCGAGGAGTATCCCGAAGCGATGGCTCGCCTCGGTGTCGTCCTGCGGGCCTGGACAAAACAACATGCAATCGCTGGCACCCGGCAAGGTCGTGAACTCGTGCCACGCTTCCGAAGGAGGAGGAAACAGCACGAAACCTCCCATCGGATGGCACCTGACCACTTCGTCGCCACTCGCCCAAGCGATCGTTCTCCTATAGCGCTCCACGATATAGGGCTTCGATCCCAGCTTGTCGCTGCTTCCACCGTGATGCAGCGGGCTCGACAGGCAGGCGTCCCCGACCAGGAGCGTCTTCCCGGCCGGCGTTGTAAACCGTATCAGATAGTCGGGCGAGCACTTGGCCTCCATGCCGAGGAACGGCCGGTTTTCGTCGAGCCGCTGGTGGCGCGCAGCCCATTCCAGTGCGGGCATCTTTCGCTCCTGAAGCGGCGGCAGGCGATCATATTCCACCAGCACGGGCTCGGCCTCGAAATCTAGCTCCACCGTGACGTCGCCGCGGGCGAGCCGCCACGTGCACCGCTTTACGGTCTCGACCGCCTCGACGGAGCACAGCCCGTCAAACCCGAGCGATCGGAGTTGCCTTGCGATCCAGACAACCCCCCAAAGCTCCCACAGATGGTTAAGGACCAGCGGTGGATAAGTCGATCGTGCAGACTCGCTCTCGGAAATCGCCTCGGAGGCGCTCGGCGCGAAGGCCCTTAGCAACAATCGAAGTCGATGATCGCGCTGGAAGAGCGGGCTAGGATAAATCTGCGTGCCGAACTCGAGGTCGCTTACAGAGCGAGCAAGAATTGCTCTAGCCTCGCTTGATCGATCGAGAATCGCATTGAGGCGAGCCACCTCCGCGTCGATGCGCTCCTGGCGCTTCTCGGGATTGTGCAAGGCCTGCCGCCTTGTTGCCGCCTCCAGGCTTGCCGACAAACGCTCCTCGAGGTCGCGCAATTGCGATGACCTGCGCATCGCCCATTGGGACACGACCGCATTCTCGGCCAGCGGCGTTCCTAGCCGCGATGCCGGCGCTAGCTCCGTAAAGGGATCGCGGCGGATCGAACTCGCCGCGCGGATCTCCTCGTCCAGCATGTCGAGTATCTCGGCCGGGGTGCAGGGTCGCGACTGAGGCAGTGGCTGACTCCATGAGCGGTCGGGTTGGTCCGTCACCAAGTCCCATGCGACAGCGACCCCCATTTCCGCCTCGACGTCCTCCACCATCCTAATGACATCGCGATAGGTAAGAAGTGCAGTCGGGACGACGTAGCACCGCAGCGCGCAGTTCTTGGGCACCTTCAGCATGACGCTGATCTCGCCAAAACGCCGCTTCCTCGACATTTCCTCGGAAAAGTCCCAGCGCTGCCACTGCGTTCCCTCGTCGCAGGCGTCCGGAAGCGTACCGATGCTAGACCCGTAAGCTGCCCGAGCGACATGTCCCGACGTCCTGATGTCAAGGTACGGGTGGTCGTCGCGGACCGTATACCACGTCTCCGGGTCCCACGGGTGGCTGGTGGCTGTCCCGTCTCCCGCCCAGACCCGAACGGCCTCAATGATCGTGGTGTTCACTGCCAAGACGACACAAACCCCAGTCGCGCCTGCTGGCGGGCCAGCTTGAGACGCCGCTGAGTTCGCGGCAATTCCTCGACGTCTGCCACCACCGCTTCGAGCGCGCTCAGCGCAGGCCCAAGCTGGTCATAGGCGCCCGAGAGCTTCACGAGGATGCGACTGGAGATCAGCCGGTCGACCAAGTCGCTACGGTCCAGCAAACTCCGGCCCTGGAGGTCGAGCCGGTGGTGCAGGCCGAGCATCGCCCGAATATCCGACAGCACACGGCGCGACGGGAGAAGGTCGTGGCGAAGGTCACTGTTGTGGACGGCACGGTGCAATGCAGCGAGGACACCCTCTATCCGCTCGTCTGCAACGACACCGGTCTGCACGACTCCCGGAAGGCCTGGAAGCGTGGCAAGGTCGTCCAGCACTGGGAGTTCAGTCGAGCCATCGCTTCTATGATTTACCTGCGACAGCTCGAGCAGGAAGCAGCGATCAACGACCTTGGGCGAGGGCGGGCGCGATGACTCGTCAATGTTGAGCGTGCCAAAAACACGGAACGACGGGAGGCGACGCCCGGTGGAAAGCTCGCCGCTTCCGCTGTCGAAGGCATGAAACAACCGCGACATGTAGTATTCGGGGCGCGTGAGATTGAACTCGTCGAGCAAGACGAGGTGCGCTGCGCCCGGCTGCTCTTCAAGGGCGCGCAGCATTCCCTTTTCGCCGAAAAGCGCGTCGTCGCTGGTCCAATGGGCCTGGACTGCGACGTCGTGAAAGCTGTGGCCCGGACGCTTGCCCAGTATCCGCGAAATGAGGCGCACAAGCGTCGACTTCCCGCAGCCAGGGGGTCCGGCGAGCAGCACGATTGGGCGAACGCTCAGCGCCAGCAGGGCAACTACGATGTCGTCGAACTGTAGCGCGGGCGCCCTCTCCCGAAGGGTGTCGCGCAGCGACGTCAACGCGCCCGAAAATTCGGCATCGAGAACTCGCTTATCCCAATCGGCATGCCGTTCGGAGACTTGCGCTCTAGAAATTTCCTGCCGCTTGGGCGCGGTAGCTATCGCATCGGCACTGGCGCTCACGGGGGCTTCTTCGCGCTCGACCGCGCCATTGTGCTCAGACGGTTCGACGAGCGGCGCGACGAGTGCATCGGACTGCGTATCCTCTGGCTCGGCGTCCCATTCGATGCGATGTGCGCCATCCCGATCGAGGAACTCGGTTTCCTCGTCTTCAGAGGCCCCACCCACAGACGGCTCGAACTCCTCGCCGGCATCCCCCGGCAACATGGTGGCGGGCGGCGCGTCCCCATCGCGGACGATACGCTCGAGTTCCCGGGTTGATATCCAGCCACGCTCGGCAGTCACTGCGACAATCTTCGACATTCCAAGGTCCAGAATGATGTCGTCGGCCCCGTCCACCGCCAGGGCGTCAGCCGGCAGCGGGTCCGTAAAGGACTGTAGCCTATCTTCCTCCCGCTTCCGCAGCCTGCGAACGTCGATCCAAAGGTGGCCTGTTGGGCCTGCATCGTTCGACGACACCAAGGCCCGCTCCTTCTCAGGATCCCACTTGAGGGAAAAGCGCGGCGGCGCCTCGTCGATCCGCATGACCTTGAACTTGCGGCCTCGGCGTGCCTCCACTCCTGCCGTGGGAGCAGGCAGGAGGCGCGACTTGGGCTCGGCTCCCCTGGCGAGGGGCGGCAGGTTCTCGATCTCGCGGGTGCCGCCATCGTCGATGAATGGGTCGTTGGGATCGAGCAACGTGACATATCGCTCGCGCTCGGCATTCTGCTTGATCCCAAGTAACAACGCATGCGGGAGCGTGGTCTCCAGCTGCGCGGCAAAGAGCTCGTCGCCGGTGCCGTCAGAATCGCGAAGCCGCGGCGGCGAGTAATTGTGGAGAATATGCGCGAGGCCGCCTGCGGCCGCGGCAACGGCAAAAGCCTCCCCGACGCGCAGCACAGTCGGACGGTGGTCGCCGGGAAAGAGGGTCGCCATCATCGCCTCCTCGAAGCCCGGCAGCAAGCTTGTGCCGCCTGCCAGCAAGATGACGTCGATGAGGCGATAGACGTCCGCCGGCGTCTCGACGCCGCGCTCGAGCAAGCGCTCCTTGCTACGCCGGCGAGCGCTCTCCGAGGATACCTGGTTTTCGTAGAGACGCTCGCATAGCTTCTCGAAAAGTGGCCGCAGCTTCATCCAAAGCTCGGTGGACACCGCCGCGAGCATCGATCGTTCAACCGAGAGGGGGTCGCCATCGCCGGACAAGCTATTGGGCGAACTGGCCTGGACCTTGGCTCGCTCGATCTGCCGGAGCATCGCAGGCGTCTCGTCGACATTGAGCATCACGGCTAGGCGCTTGTCCACCCATCGCCCCGCATGGTCGTCGCTGTCTCCGCGCAACGCTCGAAGCCGCAGGTCACGCTGCGCGCCCTTGGCGTCCACGTCGAGGATCGTGCGGTCGCGCCGGCTGACAATTAGGGTCATGTTTGCTGTCGAGGCACCAACGTCGACGACAAGCAGGACGTTGTTCTGGCCAGCCTCAAGCTCGAGGTTGCGCTTAATCAAGCGAAAATATTCCGCGACCATCTCAGGCTCGGGGAAGACTATGGCACCCGGGATCGCCGCCTCGATCGCGTCTTTGTAGCGAGCCCGTGTCTCGTCGTCGGAGATCGATGGCATCAGCGCATACTTGCGTCGCGACTGGTAGGGCTCGGGGATCCGCTCGAGAATTGCGCGAAGATACTCACGAAATATTTGGTCGCGCTCTAGGTCTCGGAAGGGCGTCCTAGGATTGGTGCGGTCGAAGATGATTTGGCGCTTCGGCTTTCCATGCAGCATCCAGTCCTTAATATCGTCGATCTCGTAGACCCACGCCGCGCCGACGGGAGGATCCAGCTGGAGCTTCCATTGCTTGCGGTTGTTGATCGCCGGGTCGGCGACGACATAACACCGCGACGGCTTGTAGGGGTGCCCGTCGTGCGAGAGCAGGAACCGGAACGCTGAATCGGTCATGGCCAGCATTCTCTCCCCGTGGGCCTGCGCTTCCGGCTAGGCGGCAAGGCCTTGATCCTCTCGCTAGTTATCCGACTTCCTTGACCTGCCCGAAGTAGCGCCGGTTGCAACTACGCGCCATAGGCTACGGGACGGCGTATGACTGCTTCGGGTCGACTGCGATCGACAAAGCCTTGCCTGACCGACGTCCAATTTTCCAGCCTGTGCGCTCCGAAGTGGACTGGCCGTTTCCGGCCACATTTCTCTCATGTCGAGACTCCCAAGCTTCCGGCGGCTCTCTCCGTCGCAGCACGACGCCGGGCGATGAAGGGCGTAAGCTTCTGCCGCGTTGCGGTTACCAGGGCTTCAGGAGCCGAGCGCGGCGAGCCAGTCTGATATGGAGGTGCCAGGTCATATTCCATCTGCAGCTGGATTTCCTGCGCCACCGCATCGCCAGCAAGGTCGGCCACTACTGTCAGCGCAAAATCAATTCCGGACGTTACTCCTGCTCCAGTGACCCAATCCCGGTCACGGACCACGCGTTCGTCAGTCGGCTCTGCACCAAGCAGGCTCAGCTGGTCCACCGATGACCAATAACAGGTGGCCCGGTAGCCCATGAGCAAACCAGCCGCCGCCAGGATCAAAGACCCGGTGCAAACCGAGGTAACACGTCGGCAGGTTATAGCGGCGCGCTGCAAGAACTGTAGCGTCTCCCGATCGTCCATTAGATCGACTTGTCCGGGTCCACCAGGCACGCAGATTACGTCCCGGACAGGGCAGTTTGCGAACGTCGTGGTCGGCAAGATCTGCACTCCTTGATTGGATCGGACGGGTCGAATGTCTTCCATAGAAGGGAGACTTCGGCTCCTGGAAGGCGACCGAAGACCTCCGCTGGTCCCATAAGATCAACTGAGTGACGGCTGGATACAAGAGGAGGCCGATGCGGATTGACTCGGGCATTGCTCAGGGTCCTCCCACGCGATCGGTAGTAGCCGGTCCAGCAGCAGCAACGCCACTCCACCAAGGAAGGGCCAAGCTGCTCCCGATATCTGCTGTTCTGTCCCGCCGCCCGAAAGCGGAACAGCCGCTTACGGCCAGTCTTGTTCATATCCACACCACTTACATCGCGGTAGTCCGCTTTTGATCGTCATCGGTCCAGTTCGGCTGCCGCAAGCCAGGCCAACGTGAGGCTGGTCGCGGGGGGCGCGCCCCTGTCGATGAGCCAGGCCGCCGACAGACCGGCCCACGCCATCACCCAAAGCAGGAGCCTGTCACGCTCCAAGCAGTCCAAGTCCGCGACCAGTGCCACCCGCGATGCAAACACATCCGTGAGCGTCGCGACGGGTGGCACGGGGTCCGAAAGATCCGGATTACAAAGTAGGTTTGCGTAGTCGAAGCCGCGCTCCCCGATCAGTCCTTTGGGGTCAATGGCAAGCCACCCACGGTCGCCGAAGTCGAGTACATTGCCATGGTGCAGGTCGCTACGCAGGACCGCGATGTCCCGTGGCGCGGAGAGTAGTGACTGCGCGGCGGAGGCACTCCGGCTCATTATGCCGCCCTGTCGGGCAGCCGCTGGCGCGAGGTCGTGGAACCTAGCCTTCCAATGGTATCAGCCCCGGAGGCGGGTTCGGCCGCAGTGTCAGCAGGTGCTGTGTGGCGACACACAGGACGCGGCACGCCTTGGCGTCGTCGCCCGAACGCGACATCGCGGCCAGCGATCGCGTTCCCGCTGCCCGTTCCATAAGGAGGGCGTCCCCATCCCCTGCCAGAACACGGGCGGCCCCATCCCCGTCCCACCACTCCATGAGAGTGCCGCCGACCCGCTCCTGCGGATCGGCGGAAATCTTTAGCATCGCGGCCGCGCCGGCCGCTCGCACCGGGAGCAGTCGGCTGGAGGTGGTGAGGACGTGCTTTCCGTCGACGACTAGCTCCCACTTGGCCAGGTAAAGATCCAGGCTATCGGCGGCCGGCTGCTTGAAGCGTGGCTCGAGCTTCGGAATATAGGCGCGGTCATCCAGCTTCGTCATGTGCCTCAGCGTCTCTTGCTGCAGGACGAAGATGGTATTCTTGAGCGTCTACGGTCTAGTCATCAAAGGACGTCCTCTCCGACCATCGCAGTGCGGCTCCTTGAGGACGATCACTGGATCGACCGAGAGGCAGCTGCTGCAGGTGATGGTCAGCGTTCCTTCCCCTTGGATCGTCCGCGCACCGGGATAGGCTATGTCGGATGCCCGATATCGATGATCAGCTGGTCCGCCGCCTGATTGCGCTCCAGTTTCCTCTATGGTCCGACCTGCCGGTCGTCGCGGTCGAGCAGGGTGGGTGGGACAACAGGATGTTCCGTCTCGGCCAAGAGATGGTCGTCAGGCTCCCGAGCGCTGCGTGCTACGCGGCGCAGGTCGAAGGAGCAGCGGTGGCTCCCCAAGCTCGCCCCGTGCCTACCCGTTGCCGTGCCGACGCCGATCTGTGTGGGGCGGCCAGGTTGCGGCTACGAGTGGCAATGGTCAGTCTACCGATGGATCGAAGGCACGCGGCTCCGCGCCGAACGGATTATTGACCAAGGTAGACTTGCCGAAGACTTGGCGTCTGTCCTGCGATCCTTGCAGGCGGTAGACACCGAGGACGCGCCCCCGGCCGGTTCGCATAACTTCCACCGAGGTGGATCGCTTCGGGTCTACGATGAAGCGACCCGCGACGCCGTGGAGCGTCTCGCCAGTGAACTTGATCCCGCGCCGGCATTGAAGCTCTGGAACGAAGCAACGAGTACGGACTGGGGGTCGGACCCGGTCTGGGTTCATGGAGATCTTGCCGAAGGCAACCTGCTCGAACGAGAGGGCACCCTTTGCGCCGTCATAGATTTCGGTTGCCTGGCGATCGGCGATCCCGCCTGCGACCTTGTGATGGCGTGGACCTTCTTTAATGGAGCCGCGCGCCTGCGCTTCAGGAGGGCGTTGGGGTTGGACAGCGCAACGTGGAGGCGAGGTCAGGCATGGGCGCTCTGGAAGGCAATGATCACGCTCGTCCAGACCGTCGACGAGCAGCCGGCGGAAGCCGGCCGCCAGAGATCCATCCTCAGGAATATCTTGGAGGATGATTGGACCGCGTGACGGCCCGGCTCCGCTGCGGGTCGCGCGCGATCATCGTCGGGCGGGCTGGATGAGATCCCAGAGGTTGCCGCAGACATCTTCGACGACCGCGACGAGGCCATATGGCTCCCGGCGCGAGGGCTCGATGAAGTGCACACCTCGGTCCATGTAGGCCGCGTGATCACGAGCGAAGTCATCCGTTTCCAGGAAGAGAAAGACCCTGCCGCCACTCTGGTCGCCGATACCCCGGCACTGGCGCTGGCCAACCGCACGTGCGAGGAGCAGACCGCCTGCGCTGCCGGAGGGAGCCACTACAACCCAACGCTTCTCGGCTGTCAGTCGTGTGTCCTCCCGCAGCTCGAAGCCGAGCTTACCCACGTAGAAGCCGATGGCCTCGTCATAATCCCCGACAAAAATAGAGGTTAAGGTCAGTCTCTGCGACATCTGAAGCCGAATGCAGTCGTGGCGAGGAAAGGCGCTATCCGGTCGGCGCGAAGTCCACAAGTGATTGATTGCAGCAGTTGCCGGATCGGCGAAGCCACAGCAAGATTTGGTGGCGAGCGGACATCCAGTGCCGTCCCAGTTATCATCTTCCGATGCTGAGCGGATCGTGTGCCTGCGGGCGAGTGACCTATAAGATCAACGGGCAGCTGCTCGGGCCAGTGACATACTGCCACTGTTGGCGCTGTCGAAAGCATTCCGGCTCCAGCTTTGGGACGACGGCCGGAGTCAATGCGTCGGATTTTACCATCGTCAGCGGAGAACAGCTTTTGACGATTTGGCTTTCCAGTCCAGAGGTTCACCGCTTCTTTGCCACCTGCTGTGGGTCACCGATCTATAAAATTGACGAGACAGATCCAGCCGAACTGAGTTTTCGGCTCGGCACGCTTGATACTGATTCGGAGAACGTGACTAGCCCAGGAAGCCGCTTTGGGTCGAATTTAGCGCTACCCGGCTTGATCCGCAGCCCCCGCAGGAGGAAGACCTGTGTGACGGAATGGTGGCTTGAACGTCCGCTTCTCCAGCATCCTGCCTAAGAGCGGACAGTCCGGTATCGGCCAAATTTGTCCATCTAATGCCCTAGGCTTTGGTCTGAGCCGGCTTCAAAGCCGTCGATAGATGTAGCGAAACCCTAATGCGCACCCTGCCCACGGCCGTCAGACCTTCGCGTCCAGGACGCCGATAAGGTCGTCCAGCTGCTCGAATTGCTCGCCCCACCCGCTTGTGCTTCCGGAGGCCAGGGCATCGTCGAGCGTTGCTTTTGAAGGATAGAGCTCATGCACGACGACCCGGGTCGCGCCGTCCTCTTCCTCGAAGGTCACGGTGGTGACGGCGCCACCTTCACCCGCTTCGTCGTTGGTCCAGACGAGGCGGGAGGGCGGCGTCACCTTGATGTATCGACCGAAGAACGTCATCGGCTGCTCCAGGGAGGGATGGCTCATCACCAGACGGTACGTGCCGTCCGTGCGAACATCGGCCTCGTGGGAGATCAAGGAGACGCCGAACGATCTGGGCGCCCACCATCGCTGGAACAGCTCCGGCCTGGTCCATGCTTCGAACACGATGCGTGCCGGGCCCTCGACGGTCCGTGTCACGACGAGCTCCAGTTCCGATATCCGCTCCACCGTCGTGCAAGCCATCCCGGCGGCAGGATCACTCTGTCTCCGTTCGCCCATCGAATTTCTCCCTCTGTTTGAGTTCCTCGACGACCTCGTCCAGCGCGTCGAAACGTGATGCCCAGACCCTGCGATAGGCCTCGATCCAGGCTGCTTCGTCCGCCAGTCGGCTGACGCCGAGCGCGCAGGTCCGCACGCGCCCGACCTTCCGCGTCGTGACCAGCCCCGCCTGCTCCAGGACGCCGACATGCTTCTTCATGCCCGTCAGGGTCATCTGGAACTTGTCTGCAAGCTCCGTGATCGAGGCATTCCCACGCCCGAGCCGCTCCAGAACGCCGCGTCGCGTGGCATCCGAGAGCGCGGCGAAGCAGGCATCGAGGCGAGCCGTCAGACACTGAACCATGTAGCTCAGCAATTAGCCCGTCGATCGGCGTCGTGCAAGAGTGCCGAGAACGGCCGCGAAGCGACGGACGGGAAACAGACCCTGCGGACGTCCGACATGAGGTCGAAAAGCCGCCGGACAGCCAGCGGCAGCGGATGTCGCGCTCCAGGCCGGACGGTCCGTTATCGGCTATGATGCCCAGCATCGGGCCAGGCGGGCAGGCGCCAGGACCGTCCGGCGAAAGGGAGTGGATGCCTGAAGGACATACGGTGCACCGGCTTGCGGGCGCATTCGCGGCGCGCTTCGTCGGCAAGACCGTGCAGGCGAGCAGTCCGCAGGGACGCTTTGCCGATGGGGCGGCGCTGCTGGACGGGCACGTGCTGCGGGCAGCGGAAGCACACGGCAAGCAGATGTTCCTGATGTTCTCCGACGAGCTCTGGCTGCGGGTTCATCTGGGACTGTACGGGATGTGGCGGTTCGCCGGGCCGGGGCTGGCGGGTTTCGGCCGTCGCGTGGCGCGGGTGGCCGCGGGCGAGGCGGTCGCCTTTCCGCCGGAGCCCCGGGGACTGGTGCGATTGCGGCTGCTGACGCGAAGCAACGTGGCCGATCTGAGCGGGCCCACGGCGTGCATGGTACTCTCGTCCGCGGAGAAGGCGGTCGCGATGCGGCGGCTGGGCGAAGATCCTTTGCGCGACGATGCCGATCCGGGCCGGGCGTTCGCCAAGGTCCAAGCGTCGCGCTCGGCGGTTGGACTGCTGCTGATGCGGCAGGACATCGTGGCGGGGATCGGCAACATCTATCGCGCGGAAATCCTGTTCCGGGCGCGGGTCGATCCGCACCGGCCCGGACGGGAGATCCCGGCGGCGGTGTGGGACGCACTATGGACGGATCTCGCGGCGCTGCTGCGCGACGGGGTCGAGACCGGGCGGATCGTGACGACCGAGCCCGCGCACCGTGGGCGTGCCTCGGGCAAGGTGCGTCGGGAGGATGCCAGCTACGTGGCGCATCGGGCGGGACGGCCCTGCCGGGTGTGCGGGACGCCGGTGCTGGCGGAACCGATGGCGGGCCGGACGCTCTACTGGTGCCCGACATGTCAGACCGGGTAGGAGGCGCAAGCGGACCCGTTCAAGGCAGAGCCCAAGTGTCCTTTCGTTCTGCCAAAAGGTTTCCAGAGGCGAGCCTTTGGCGGGGCTTGGGGCGGAGCCCCAACGAGTCCGAACGTGCGC
>CAXUCM010000069.1:0-12008 GCA_964249315.1 uncultured Acetobacteraceae bacterium
GCCTGGAGCAGAGCGAGGCCGCGCTGCGCGCGGGCATGAGCGGCTTCACCCATCTGTTCAACGCGATGCCGCCGCTGGCGAGCCGGGCGCCCGGGATCGCGCTCGCGGCGATCACGGATGCGGACTCCGCGTGCGGGATCATCGTCGACGGCATCCACGTGCATCCGGCGATGCTGCGCCTGGCGCTGGCGCGCAAGCCGCCGGACCGGATGCTGCTGGTCAGCGACTGCATGTCCACGGCCGGCACCGACCTGACCGAGTTCATGCTGCAGGGTCGTCGCATCCTGCGCCGGCAGGGCCGCCTGCAGAGCGAGGACGGCGTCCTCGCCGGCGCCGACCTCGACCTGGCGCAGGCGGTGCGCAACGCCGTGTCGATGCTGGGCGTGACCCTGGAGGAGGCGCTGCGCATGGGCTCGCTGACGCCGGCGCGCGCGCTCGGGCTGGATCATTGCCTCGGGCGGCTGCAGCCGGGTTATCGCGCTGATCTGGTGCTGATGGACCCTGGCCTGCGTCCGTTGGGCTGCTGGGTGGCGGGCTCAAGGAAGATCGCGACTCCGAGAATGTGAGCCGATCGCCGGGAGCAGAGATGTGGGGCTCCGCCCACGCCCCGCTGGGGGCAAGCGCACCCAGACCCGCATCATCATGACTTGTATGCTCAGGGGGTGGGATGAGGAGCCCCAAACCTATTGCAAGTCTGCGGGCCAGCGCGCGAGGCGGATCCGGTCCTGTTCGGGGGTGAGGTCGTGCGGCCCCTGCGCCACCTGCGGCGGCTTGTTGGTGAGCTGCTCCGGATGCATCCAGCAATCGACCGTGCCCAGGCTGCGGGTGCAGTACGGCTGCGGCGGCACCGGCGGGTCGATCGGGCGGCAATAGCTCTCGCCGCGATCCAGCCGCACCATCGAGCAGTCGCGCCCGCTGACCCCGGAATAGACCAGGTCGGGCAGCGTGCGATGGAACACCGGCACGCAGCCGCCCAGGCACGCGACCCCGAGCAGCAGCGCCCCTGCCCGGCAGATCATCAAGAATGCTGCATGCTTCATCATGGCGTCGATCAGACCACGGTCGGGTAAACAAACCGTTGCCGCGCGGTTTGCCGGGGCGAGATGCCGCCGCTATGGTCCGCCCCGATCGAGTCCGGCAGGCCCGGCAGCATTCTGTGGAGACCAGGGCAGAATTGGCCGACGACATCTTCAAGGAAGTCGACGAGGAGATGCGGGCGGAACGGCTGCGCGCGGCCTCGCGCCGCTTCGGCGCGCTCGGCATTGCACTGGTCCTGCTCGCGGCGATCGGGGTCGGCCTGTGGCAGTTCCGGGCCTCCCGCGAGCGCCGGCAGGCCGAGGCGACCGCTTCTACCTTCTTCGCGGCGAGCCGGCTCGCCGACGGCGGCAATCATGCCGCCTCGGACGCACAGGCGTCGGCGCTGTTCGCACAGGTGGCGGCACGCGGCCCGGACGGTTTCCGCACGCTCGCCCGCCTGCGGCAGGCGCAGATCGCCTGGCAGGCCGGCGACGCCGTCAGGGCGCTCGCGTTCTGGGATGCCGTGCAGGGCGATGCGTCGGCCGATGCGACGCTGCGAGGTCTCGCGGGCCTGCTCTGGGTGCAGCATCAGATGGCGAGCGGCGATCCGGCGTTGCTGAAGTCGCGCCTGGGTGCGCTGAGCCGCCCCGGCGAGCCGTGGCGGCCAATGGCCCAGGAGCTCGACGCCGAGCTCGACCTGCGGCTGGGCCACGTCGCCGACGCCAGGCGCAAGCTCGCGGCACTCGGCGAGGATGCCCGCGCTCCGGAAGGGGTGCGCGAGCGCGCCACCGGCCTGAACGACACGATCGAGACGACGAAGACCGGCGGATGACCAGCAAGACCTTGCCCGTATCGATCCTGTCCCGCCGCGCGGCCTTGCGTGCGGGCGCCGCCGCGCTGCTGCCGCTGGCCGGCTGCGGGCTGTTCGACGAGGATGCCAAGCCGATCCTGGTCGGCAAGCGCGAGGACGTGCTCGCGGTCGGCGCCGGCCTGACCGTCGATCCGGCCGCTACCACGCCCATCGTGCTGCCGGATCCGGCGCCGGTCGCGGAATGGCCGCAGCCCGGCCGGGTGCCGAGCCACGTCTCGGTGAACGCCGCGCATGCCGGCCTGAAGCCGCGCTGGGTCGCCGATATCGGCGAGGGCGAGAAGACCGGCGTGCTCTCGGCGCAGCCGATGGTGGCGTACGGGCGCGTCTACAGCATGGACGGCGCCGGCGTGGTCAGCGCCTTCTCGCTGCATGACGGCGCGCGGATCTGGCGTACGCCGACCAAGCCGAAGAAGATGCGGTCCTCCAATCTCGGCGGCGGCCTGACGGGGGCCGACGGCACCGGGTTCGTGGGGGAGGGGGTGGCGGAGTCGCGCGCCATCGACGCCGCGACCGGCGAGATCCGCTGGCGCGTCGATGTCGGCACACCCGGGCGCTCGGCGCCGACGGTGGCGGACGGCCGCATGGTGTTCGGCACCATCGACGAGCGGCTGGTGGCACTCGAGAGCGCCACCGGACGGCAGCTCTGGAGCTACAACGCCTCGGAGGCGGCCACCATCGTGTTCGGGCAGCCGGCGCCGGCGGTCGCCGACAACGTCGTGCTGGCCGGCTTCGGCTCCGGCGACGTCGCCGCCCTGCGCATGCAGACCGGCGAGCCGGTCTGGAGCGACACGCTGGGCTCGGGCGGCGGACGCAACTCGATCATGGATTTCTCCTCCATCCACGGGCTGCCGGTGATCTCCGACGGCACCGCCTACGTGATCAGCCTGGGGCGGGTGCTGACCGCGATCGACATGCGGTCCGGACGACGGCTGTGGGAGCGCACGGTCGGCGGCAAGGACAACCTGGTGATCGCCGGCAACTGGCTGTTCATGCTCTCCTCGGACCAGCAGCTCGCCTGCCTCGACAAGACCGACGGGCATGTGCGCTGGGTCACCGTGCTGCCGCGCTTCCGCAAGGAGAACAGCCAGAAGGGGGCGATCGTCTGGACCGGCCCGGTGCTGGCGAACGGCAGGCTGATCTGCGTCAGCGATTTCGACAGGCAGGCGATGATCAGCGTCGATGCGGTCAGCGGCAGGATCGGTGCGCCCCTCAAGTTGAAGAGCGTCTCCCGGATCACGCCGGTGGTGGCGGACGGCTTGCTGCTCGTGGTCACCGATGACGGCCGACTGACCGCCTATGGCTGACCTGCCGACGGTGGTCATCGTCGGGCGTCCCAACGTCGGCAAGTCGACGCTGTTCAACCGGCTGGCCGGCCGGCGCCACGCGCTGGTCGCCGACACTCCCGGCGTGACCCGCGACCGCAAGGAGGCGGAGGCGATGCTGCGCGGCCGGCGGGTGCGCCTGATCGACACCGCGGGCCTCGAGGAGGCGGCGCCGGAGAGCCTGTACGGCCGCATGCGCGCCTCCTCCGAGCTCGCCGTGGCGCAGGCCGACCTGGTGCTGTTCTGCATCGACGTGCGCACCGGCATCACGCCCCCCGACCAGCATTTCGCCGCCTGGCTGCGCCGTCAGAACCGGCCGGTGCTGCTGATCGCGAACAAGGCGGAGGGACGCGCCGGCGCCACCGCCGCCCTGGAGGCCTACAGCCTCGGCCTCGGCAGCCCGGTCGCAGTCTCCGCCGAGCATGGCGAGGGGCTGGCCGACCTGATGGGCGAGATCGCCGACCGCATGCCGTCGGCGCCCTCGCAAGAGGTGCCGGAGCCGGAGGCGACGCTCGAGGAGGGCGAGCTGCCGCCGCGTCCGCCCGGCCCGTTGCGGCTGGCCATCGTCGGGCGGCCGAACGCGGGCAAGTCGACGCTGCTGAACCGGCTGCTCGGCGAGGAGCGCATGATCACCGGGCCCGAGCCCGGACTGACCCGCGACTCGATCATGGCGCCGTTCGCGGACGCGGAGGGAGCGATCGAGCTGGTCGACACCGCCGGGTTGCGACGCAAGGCGCGCATCGAGGCGGCGCTGGAGAAGATGTCGGTGTCCGCCTCGATCGAGGCGCTGAAGATGGCCGAGATCGTGGTGCTGACGCTCGACGCCACGCTCGGCGTGCACGAGCAGGACCTGCAGATCGCCCGGCTGATCGAGCGCGAAGGGCGCGGCTGCGTGCTGGCGCTGAACAAGTGGGATGCCGTCGAGGATCGCCAGGTCAGCCGTCGCGCGATCGCCGACCGCATCGAGTTCTCGCTGGCGCAGATGAAGGGCATCCCGGTGGTGGCGTTCTCCGCGCTGACCGGGGCAGGCGTCGACAAGCTGCTGCCGACGGTGCGTGCGGCGCATGCGGTCTGGAACAAGCGCGTCTCCACCGGCGCGCTCAACCGCTGGTTCGAGGCGGCGCTGGAACGCCATCAGCCGCCGCTGGTCGAAGGTCGGCGGCTGAAGCTGCGCTACATGACCCAGGCCAAGGCACGACCGCCGACCTTCATCCTGTTCGGCACTCGGGCGGAACTGCTGCCGGAGACCTACCAGCGCTACCTGGTCAACGGCTTGCGGGACTCCTTCGATCTGCCCGGCACGCCGATCCGCCTGCAGTTGCGGGGCACCAAGAACCCGTACGCGGACGCCTGAGCCGTCTCTTGCCCGATCCTGCCGGAGGCACGCGGGCAGTTCGCCGCGCCAGGAGAGCGGTCGCGCTGATCTTCCTGGCGCACGGCGCCATGCTCGGGACCTGGGCGACGCAGATCCCGCTGGTCAAGGAACGGCTCGGCGTCGATACCGCGACGCTCGGGCTGGCGCTGCTCTGCTCCGCACTCGGCGGCATCGCCGGCATGCCGTTCGCAGCCAGGCTGACGCGAGCATGGGGCGAGGTCGCCGTGCTGCGCGCGACCGTCCTGCTCGCCTGCCTGATGCTGCCGGCGGCCGCGGCTGCGACGGATATCTGGCTGCTCGCCCTGGCGCTGCTGCTGTTCGGCGCCGGCTTCGGCCTGGTCGACCTGGTGATGAACGCGCAGGCGGTGCAGGTGGAGCGCGAGGTCGGACGTCCGATCATGTCCGGCCTGCACGGCATGTGGAGCCTGGGAGCGCTCTGCGGGGCCGGCCTCGGCTCGCTGCTGCTGGCGCTGCTGCCGGCACTCTGGCAGGCGGGACTGCTCAGCGGTCTCGGCGCGCTGCTGATGCTGGCGGTCGCCGGTGCGATGCTGCCGATGCAGCCGGCCGCCGACCAGCCGCCGCAGGTCCGTATCCCGGGCCTGGCGCGTCGGCCGGCGCTGCTGCGGATCGGCGCGATGATGGCGGTGGCGTTCGCGGTCGAGGGCGCGCTGCTCGACTGGAGCGCGATCTTCCTGCGCGAGACGCGCCATCTCCCCGCCTCCGAGGCCGGGCTCGGCTATGCCGGGTTCGCCGCGTCGATGCTCTGCGGACGCCTGACCGGCGACCGCGCCCGCGCCCGCTGGGGCGATCGTCGCGTGTTGCAGGGCACGATGCTGGGGGCTGCGTTCCTGCTGGGAGCGGTGCTGGCGCCGAGTCCCTGGCTCGCGATCGCCGGCTTCACCGCGACCGGGCTGACGCTCTGCAACGTGGCGCCGATCCTGTTCAACGCCGCCGGCTGGCTGGGCGAGGCCGCAGCGCCCGGCGGCTCGACGCAGGCCGTGGCCACTGCGGTGGGCTTCGGATACGCTGGCGTGATGATGGCACCCCCGATGTTCGGCCTGGTCGCGCGGCAGAGCTCGCTCTCGGTGGCGCTGTGCGTGGCCGCGGCGTGCTGCCTGCTGCTCGGTCTCGGCGCCCGCGTTGCTGCCCAGGCCTCTGCCCTGGACCCGTCGTGCGCGGGACGCGATCGCGTAAAGGGGTCTGGGGTCGTCACGCGAAGGCGTGCTGCGCACGACGATCCCAGCGGGTCCAGGGCAGAGCCCTGGCCTTGATCGGCTTCCTGGTCGGCATGCAGGCGGAAGCGCGGCTGCTGCGCGGCGCCGCCCTGGTCGCAGTCTCCGGGGGCACCCGGGCCGGCGCGATGCGGGCCGCCGCCAGGCTGATCAGCGAGGGCGCGACCGAACTGGTCAGCCTGGGGCTCGCCGCGGGGCTCGATCCGGCGGCACGCCCCGGCACGCTGCTGGTGCCGTCTCGGATCGTCGTCGACGGTCGCAGCACGCTGCCCGATCTTTCGCTGTGCGCGCGTCTCGGCGGCGTCACCGCCGGCGGGCTGCTGCATGCCGACACGGCCGCGGCCACCGCTGCCGAGAAGCGCGCCCTGCATGCCGCGACCGGGTGCGTGGCTCTGGACATGGAAAGCGGGATCGTAGCCCTGGCGGGACTGCCGTTCGCCGCCCTCCGCGCGGTCTGCGATCCGGCGGAACGCGACCTGCCGGAGCTGGCCAGGCTGGCGCTGCGCTCGGACGGGAGCCTGGCCTGGGGCGGGATGCTGGCCTCGCTGCGGCGCCGCCCCGGACAGCTCGCTTCCCTGTTGGTGCTGGCACGCGACGCGGCATCGGCACGACGCAGCCTCGCCGGCAGGATCCGATCGCTCCGGCTCTGAGGCGCGCCGTTATTGGCGCGTAATCGTCGCATCGTGATATAGCGGCATACGGCATGCGACGGGGAAGGGCTGCATGGCATCCGGACGGACGATGAGCGCGAGAGCGACGACGCAGGCGACGCGGCCTTATCTCGGATATTTCGACTCGTTCACGGATGGCGAGGCGCGCGGCTGGGCGATCGACGCCCGGCAGAGTGCGAGTCCGGTACGGTTGCACGTGCTGATCGACCGCCAGGAGGTGGCGACCGTGCTGTGCGACGACCTGCGCGAGGACGTGCAGGCGGCGCTGGGACATCCGACCGGACGGCTCGGCTTTCGTTTCAAGGTGCCCGCCGGTTTCCTCGACGGCGAGCCGCATGCCCTTTCGTTCCGCTTCGCCGATCGCAGCATCGTGCCGCTGATCGATCCCGCCAGCCCGGATGAATTCGCCGAGGAGTGCGAGTTCGTCCTGAACCGGCCCTTCGAGTTCCAGAGCTTCATCGACGGTCTCAAGCAGGGCGCGCTGCGCGGCTGGGTGCAGCGGCTCGACGTGCTGAGCGGCCAGCGTTCCGGCGGCTGCCACATCCTGCTGACCATGAACGGCGCCCGTGTCGCCCAGGCCAAGGCCGACCGCTATCGCGGCGACGTCGCCGCCGCACTCGGCGGGGATCCGAATTGCGGCTTCGAGATCATCCTGCCGCGGCAGTTCCGGCACGGCGGCACGCACAGCTTTCGTTTCGTCGTGACGCCGGAGCAGCATGAGCTTGCCGGCAGCCCGCTCGTCACCACGCTCGTCGACGATGCGCTCGAGCAGCGGCTGATCGACATCAACCAGACCGTCGAGCGCCTGTATCGCGAGATCACCACGCTCCGCCGCGGGATGACCGACGTGATGCCGACGCCCACGTACAATCTCGGCGACTATGATCGCTGGGCGCGCCGCTATTTCGACCGTCTGCGCGCGCGCGTCTCGGTGGTGCGACGCCGGCGCGAGCGGTCCGGTGCCCCCGCCCCGGCGCGTCCGCTGGTGAGCATCCTGTGCCCGACCTACAAGCCGATGATGTCGGACTTCGTCGCCGCGGTGGACTCCGTGATCTCGCAGACCTACGAGAACTGGGAGCTGATCATCGTCGATGACGGCGGCAAGTCGCCCGACCTGGCCGGGCGCATCGCCGCCTACTGCGCCGCCGACCCGCGCATCCGCTGCATCACGCTGAAGAAGAATCTCGGCATCAGCGGCGCCACCAACGCCGGCCTGGAAGCGGTGCGCGGCGAATGGGTGGCGTTCTTCGACCATGACGACCTGCTGGTCGATGTCGCCGTCGAGATGATGGTCGATGCGGCGCAGGCCAGCGGCGCGCGCATGCTGTATTCCGACGAGGACAAGATCGACCAGGCCGGCTACTTCCTCGAGCCGAACCTGAAACCGGACTGGAATTATCGTTACGTTCTCGGCTGCAACTATGTCTGCCACCTGCTGTTCGTGCATGCCGCGACGCTGACCCGCGTCGGTCCGTTGCGCGGCGAATATGACGGCGCGCAGGATCACGACCTGATCCTGCGCCTGTGCGAGGACGTGCCGGCAGAACAGATCCATCACGTGCCGGAAGTGCTGTATCACTGGCGCAAGACCCCGAACTCGACCGCGGTCGACGTCTCGAAGAAGGGCTACGCGATCGATGCCGGGGTACGCTGCGTCGGCGATCATCTGAAGCGGCGCGGCGTTGCTGCCGAAGTCAGCCCGATCCGCGGCCTCACCCTGTACGGGATCAAGTGGCTCGACCGCAGCCAGCCCGGCGTCACCATCATCATTCCGTTCAAGGACCAGATCGAGACCACGCGCCGCTGCGTCGATCTGC
Source organism: uncultured Acetobacteraceae bacterium (assembly GCA_964249315.1). Taxonomy (GTDB): domain Bacteria; phylum Pseudomonadota; class Alphaproteobacteria; order Acetobacterales; family Acetobacteraceae; genus Lichenicoccus. Next base: position 8,306 of record CAXUCM010000069.1, read on the forward strand.
TGCTGTCGGTCACCGCGTACAAGAACTACGACATCATCCTGGTCGATAACTGGTCGGTGAGCACCGAGGCGCAGGCGTTCATCAAGCGCGTGCGCCGCATCCAGCGCGTGCGGGTGCTGACGGTGGAGGAGGAGTTCAACTACTCGCGTCTGAACAACCTCGCCGCCGCCGAGACCCGGTCGGATTTCCTGTTCTTCATGAACAACGACGTGTTCGTCTCCGATCCCGGCTGGCTCGCGACGATCGTCGGCGAGACCCGACTTACCCCGGACATCGCCGTCGTCGGCGGCAAGTTCGTCTATCCGAACGACACCATCCAGCATGCCGGCGTCGTCGTCGGCCCAGACGGCATCGCCGCCCACGTGCATCGCGGCGCGCCGGACACCGATTACGGCTATATCGGCCGCATCATGCTCAGCCACGAGATCAGCGCGGTCACTGCGGCCGGCATGCTGATCCGCCGCGACGTGTTCGGACTGATCGGCGGCTTCGACGAGGTCGATCTCCAGGTCGCCTATAACGACGTCGATCTCTGCCTGCGCGTGCGCGAGGCCGGCTGGCGCGTCATCTGGTGCGCCGAGTTCGTCGCCGCCCACCACGACTCCCTGTCCCGCGGCAGCGACGACCGGCCCGAGCACGAGGCGCGCTTCTTCCGCGAGACCCAGGTGATGCTCGACCGCTGGGGCGGCAAGCAGCTGTTCCGGCGCGACCCGTTCTACAGCCCGTTCTTCACCGTCGACCGGCAGCCGTTCTTCGACCTGGTCGATCCGGCGGCCGCGCCGGAGCTCGATGCCGGCGGCCAGGCCGGCTGAGCGGGCCGGCATGCGGTCGCTGCTGCTGTTGCTGCCCTGCGCGGGGCTGCTCTGGGTGCCGTTGTACGACCGTCCGACGCCGTCGCTGTTCGGCTTCCCGTTCTTCTACTGGTACCAGCTCGCCTGGGTGCCGCTGACCTCGCTGCTGGTCTGGCTGGCCTGGCGAGGCGGACGCCGATGACGCTGGCGCTGCCGGTGTTCTGCGTCTGCTGCATCGGCACCGTCCTGCTCGGCGCCGGTGCCCGCCGGCTGCGGCATCGCGCAAGCGGCGTCGTGGCGGATGCCCAGGATGGGGCCCAGGATTGGGGGCTCGGCGGCCGTCAGTTCGGCACCTGGGTCACCTGGTTCCTGGTCGGCGGCGACTTCTACACCGCCTACACCGTCATCGCGGTGCCGGCGCTGGTCTATGCCGCCGGTGCCTACGGCTTCTTCGCGCTGCCCTACACCATCATCGTCTATCCGTTCGTCTTCGCGGTGATGCCGCGTCTCTGGACCGCGGCGCAGGCGGGCGGCCATCTTACCGCCGCCGACCTGGTGCGGGCGCGCTTCGGCAGCCGCGCGCTCGAGCTCGCCGTGGCGCTGACCGGTCTGGTCGCGGTGCTGCCCTATATCGGGCTGCAACTGGTCGGCATCCGCACCGTACTGCAGAGCCTGGGTCTGCCGGGCGAGCTGCCGCTGCTGGCCGCCTTCGCGGCGCTGGCGATCTACACCTGGATCGGCGGCCTGCACGCGCCCGCGCTCACCGCCTTCATCAAGGACATCATGATCTACGTGGTCGTGCTGGCGGCGGTGACGCTGATCCCGCTTCGTCTCGGCGGCTACGGCGCGATCTTCGCCGAGGCCGCCCGGCACCTGCCGCCGCCGGCGGCGGGTGCCGCCCTGGCGCGCGGGCAGTCCGTGCCGTACGCGACCCTGGCGCTGTCCTCGGCCCTCGCCGCGTTCCTGTATCCGCACACGCTGACCGGCGTGCTGGCCGCGCGCAGCGCCGACACGATCCGGCGCAACGCGGTGATGCTGCCGGCCTATACGCTGCTGCTCGGCCTGATCGCCCTGCTCGGCCTGATGGCGCGCGCGGCGGACATCCGCACCAGCCATGCGAGCGCGGTGGTGCCGTTGCTGTTCCAGGCGATCTTTCCCGGCTGGTTCGCCGGCTTCGCCTTCGCGGCGATCGCCATCGGCGCGCTGGTGCCGGCCGCGGTGATGGCGGTCGGCGCGGCCAACCTCGCGGTACGCAACATCCTGCCGCGCGCCGCGGCAATGCGGCTCGATGCGCAGACGCTGTCCCGGGTCATGGCGTTGCTTGTCAAGCTCGCGGCCCTCGGCTTCGTGCTGGCGCTCAGCCCGGCCTTCGCCATCGACCTGCAGTTGCTCGGCGGCATCTGGGTGCTGCAGACCTTCCCGGCGCTGATCTCCTGCGCCCTGCCGCCCGGCGCCGATCCCGTCCGGCGCACGCCGGCGCTGCTCAGCGGCTGGCTCGCCGGCATGCTGTGCGGCACCGTGCTGGTCGCCCGAGACGGGCTGCGGCCGGTTCATGCGGTCCTGCTGCTGGGGCGGTCCTGGTCGGTCTCGACCGCCCTGCTGGCCCTCGCCGTGAACCTGCTGGTCGCGGCACTGCTGCTTGCGGCCAGGCTGCCGATGGTCAGGCGGCAGGTGGATCGCGTATGACGAGGGCGGCGGATCGGCGCAGGCCCGATCGGTCGCGCGCGAGGTCGGCTGGAGTGGCGATATGGGGCTGACGGCGTCGGCACTGCGTGGTTCGCGGTCGATCACCATGGCGCTGGCGTTGATCGGCACGGCGCTCGCGACGAACGCCGGTTCGAGCGGGCCGGATGCCATCCCGAGGATCGCCTGCGTCGATCCGAAGGCTGCGCTGATGCTCGGCGATCCCGCTACAATCGGGCGTCATAGCGCACGCTGGCGCTTCAAGGTGGCGCGTCGCGGACGCTGCTTCAGCATCGAGGCGCATTCGAGCTGGGAGGCGATCTCCCGGATCCACGGGCTGGTGCTGATGCGCCGTTCGCCGCCCCAACCCGGATTGCCGCCGCTGTACTTCCGCGCGGCGCCGATCCGGGCGGCTTCACTCGCTGCGGGCGCGCCGATGCGGCCGGCCATGCGGCGCGCGATCAGGGGCGAGGTGATCGAGGAAGCGCTGCTGCCGCCGCCGGTGCCGCCGCCGCCGGTGCCGCCACCGACTGCGCCGGCGATCCCGGCAGCGACCACGCCGCCGCCGGCCGCGACCCCGATCGCGCCGGCCTTGCCGACGATGCCGCCGCCGATTGCGTCAGCGCCCGCCGCCTCGGAGCGCGGCTACGCGCTCGGCTTCGTCATCGCCGTGCTGCTCATCATCGTGCTGCTGGCGACGGTCGCGCTGTTGCTGCGCCTGCTGCTGCGCCGATCCAGGGAGCCCGTCCGACCGCTCGTGCCGGTGCCCGCCCTTGCTCGGATCATGCCGGCCGTCCCCGCGGCACGTCTGCAAACCGCCGAGCTGATGCCGGAGCCCGCCTGGCCCGAGGCCGATGCGCAACGGCGTTGCGCCGACCTGCTCCGCGAGGCGGGCTGGTACGCGAGCGTGCGCGAGTGCCATGGCTTGCCCGGCGCCGACGTCGTTGCGCGTCGCGGCGGCCGCGTCCTGGCGCTGCGCTGCCTGCCTGGGGCGGCCACCGTCGACGAGGAGGCGATCGAGCAGACCTGCATCGCCCGCGAGCGCGAACGCGCCGACCTCGCCGCCATCGTCTCCGAGGCGCCCTTCACCGCGGAAGCGCGCAAGCTGGCGTCGCAGACCGGCATCGACCTGCTTCGGCCGGATCAGCTCGGCGTTCTGACCCGCCCGAGCGGAATTTAGCGAAAGGCAAGGCCAGGGCTCTGCCCTGGACCCGCTGGGGCCTCAGGCC
>CAXUCM010000070.1:0-11962 GCA_964249315.1 uncultured Acetobacteraceae bacterium
ATAGAAACCGCAGAAGGATTCTCAAGGCTGAGCCTTGAGCGGGTCCAGGGCAGAGCCCTGGCCTATTCCCGCCAGCACGCCAGTTCCTGCGGCGCCAGCGTGGCATCGCCGAGCAGGAAGCGCCGCCCCGGCCGTTCCGGCAGCGTCCACGGCTCGGGCCCGTAATTGAAGGCGAACCGCAGCGCGCCGCGTCGGCGCAGGCGGATGCCGGGCGGCAGCTCGACGATCTCGACGCCGGCGCGCGCCAGCAGGTGACGGATCGCGGCTTCGAGCAGTTCGCGATCCGGCCAGCCGGCGAGATAGACGATGCGGCCGCTCTCGATCGCGGCCGGCGTGCCGTCGGCGAAGCGGCCGAGGACGGGCGCCTCGGTCTCGAGCCACTCGCGCCAGCGCACGGCGCGCCCGTGCAGCGTTCCCTCGACCGCGTGGGCGAGGCCCGGCCGCAGCGAGGCCACCTGGGTCACCCGTGCCGGCAGCAGCGGACCCGGCGGCAGGTCTCGCGGGATCTCGAAATTGGCTGTCTTCGAGCCGGTGCGCGGTCCGACCAGCACCGCCGCATCGGCGGCGGACAGCGCCGAAGCGGCCGCGTCGGACAGATGCGGCAGGCTCGGCACCAGCACGGCGCGGTAGCCTTCGAGCGAGGCGCCGGGTGCGACGATGTCGACATCCTGGCCGAGCCGCCGGACCGCCTCGTACCAGCGAAAGCAGAGCTCTAAATAGTGGAAGTCGGCACCCTGCGGCTGGATCTCGGTGATCCAGGCGGCCTCGTAGTCGAACACCAGCGCCACCGGCGCGCGGGCCGAGTCCGGGATCGCGCCGGTCGCCTGCAGTTCCTCGGCGACCCGCAGCGCCTCAGCGCCGCCGACGGAGCGCTGCCGGTCGGGCCGGTGCAGCCCGGCATGCATCTGCTCCTGGGCGAACGGGCATTGCCGCCAGCGGAAATAGCTCACCACCTGCGCACCGTGCGCGAACGCCTCCCACGTCCACAGCCGCACCATCCCCGGCTTTGGCACCGGGTTCCAGGGCGCCCAGTTCACCGGGCCGGGCTGCTGCTCCATGATCCAGAAGCGGCCGCGTCCGATCGTGCGATACAGGTCGTGGTTGAACGCCGCCATGTCGGGATGCGCGGTCTCGACGAACGCCTCGCGCTCCGCCTCGCCGAACGGGAACTGCTCGGTGAAGCCGAGCGGATAGGAATCCCACGTGACGAAATCCAGCGTCTCGCCGACCGCGTAGTGATCGAACTCGGTGAAGCGGCCCATGAAGTTGTGGGTGATGAAGCGGTCGGGCGAGTGCGCCCGCAGGATCTCCGCCTGCATGCGGCAATAGTCGCGCACCTGGTCGGAGGCGAAGCGGCGGAAATCCAGCCTTGCGGCGGGGGCGGTCTCGGTCACCGCGCCGGCGGGCAGCGCCACCTCGTCGAACGAGCGCAGCTCGGCCGACCAGAACACGCTGCCCCAGGCTGCGTTCAGCCGCTCGACGCTGCCGTAGCGCTCGGCCAGCCACGCGCGGAAGCCGCGCAGATCCTCGGGGCCGTACGACAGCACGGTATCGTGGCAGCCGAACTCGTTGTCGATCTGCCAGCCGGCGACGTGCGGCGCGCGGCCATAGCGGGCTGCCACCGCGCCCACGATGCGCCGGCTCTCGCGCTGCCAGGCCGACGAGGCGAAGCAGGTGTGCCGGCGCGAGCCGAAGCCGCGCACGCGCCCGTCCGCGCCCACCGGCAGGATCGAGGGCTCGCGGTCAACCAGCCATTTCGGCGGGGTCGCGGTCGGCGTGCACAGCACCACACGCAGCCCGGCCTCGCCCAGCACCCCGACCGCCCGGTCGAGCCAGTCCCAGTCCAGCCGACCCGGCTCCGGCTCGATCCGGCTCCAGGCGAACTCGCCGATGCGCACGTAGGTGATGCCGCTCTCGCGCATCGCCCTCGCATCCGACGCCCACTCGGCCTCGGGCCAGTGTTCCGGATAGTAGCAGACCCCAAGCATCGCACCCGCCTCATGCATCCGCGACCAACTCCAGTACCAGGGCCGTCTCCGGCCGCATCTCCGGCAGCACGATGCCGGGGCCGCCGAGCAGCGCGCCGGCCAGGCTGTCCGGCAGCGTCAGGCTGCCGCCGAACCCGGCCGGTTGCGGCGCCGGCGCGGCCACCCGATAGCGCCGCCCGGGATCGAGGCCGGGGAGCACCAGCGGCGGCGGCCGCGAGGCATCGCTGCGTTCCTGCGCCACCAGGAAGGCGGCGTGCGCGCGGTCGGCGGCGACCACGCCGCGCAAGGAGCGGCCCGCCTGCATCGGCATCGCCTGGTGCGCGCCGGCGTGCAGCAGCGGCCGCAGCCGCTTGTGCAACGCGATCCATTGCGACAGGGAGGCGGCCTGCTCGGCGTCCAGCAGGGTCGGATCCAGTTCCACCCCCATATGGCCGAACAGCGCCACCGCGGCGCGGAAGTCGAGCGTGTGGCGGCGGCCGGTCTGGTGGTTCGGCGAGGCCGCCACGTGCGCGCCCATCAGCTCGGGCGGCAGGAAGCGCGAGAAGCCGCGCTGGATCCTCAGCCGCTCGAGCGCGTCGGTGCAGTCCGACGTCCAGATCCGCTGCGTGTGCGCGAGCACGCCGTAATCCGCACGGCCGCCGCCGGAGGCGCAGCTCTCGATCTCGAGCTGCGGATGCGCCTCGCGCAACCGCGCCATCAGCGCCCAGGTCGCCAGCAGGTGGCGGCGATAGGCCGGTCGTCCGTCGCCGTCGCCGGCGGCGACGAAGTCGCGGTTCATGTCCCATTTCAGGTAGGCGATCGGGTGCGCCTGCAGCAGCGCGTCGAGCTGCGCGAAGATCGCCTCGGCGATGTCCGGGCGGGTCAGGTCGAGCACGAGCTGGTGACGCGAGGTGCGCAGCGGCCGACCGGCCACGTGCAGCACCGCCTCGGGATGCGCGCGATACCGGTCGCTGTCCGGGTTGACCATCTCCGGCTCGACCCACAGGCCGAACTCCAGCCCGAGGCCGGTCACCGCCTCGATCAGCGGGCCCAGCCCGTCGGGATACTTCACCGGGTCGGGACGCCAGTCGCCGAGGCCGGCGCGCGGATCGTTGCGTGCCGCCATCCAGCCGTCATCGAGCACGAAGCGCTCGACGCCGAGAGCGGCGGCGGCCTGCGCCTGCGCCACCAGACGGTCGTGGCGGTGGTCGAAATAGTTGCCTTCCCAGGTGTTCAGCGTCACCGGTCGCGGCCGCATGGCCTCGCCCGGCCAGCGCAGCACGTGCCGGCGCACCCCGTCCTGCATCCGGCGCGACAGCCCGGCCAGTCCGTCCGTCGCCCGCGAGGCATAGGCGACCGGGCTCTCCAGCGACGCCCCCGGGGCCAGCTCGACCTCGCCCGGGTGCAGCCACTCGCCGGTGACCACCAGGATGCGGCCATCCTCGAGCCGCTCGGCGACGGTGCGATGGTTGCCGCCCCAGCCGAGATGGATGCCGTGCACCAGGCCGCGATCCTCGTCGAAGCCGGGCTCGCCGGCGATCAGGCCGGGGAAGCGGTCGTGCGAGCGGCCGCGCCGGTTCTCCGACGCCCACAGCCCGCTGCCGAGGCCGACGCGCCGCTCGCTGAACTCCTGGCCCCAGCGGCCGTCGAACACCAGCAGATCGCCCGCCGAGGCCGGCAGCAGGAACACCCCGGCCGCGAGCCGGTCGACCTGCAGCGGCGCGTCGCCCTCGTTGCGCAGGCGCGTGCGCATGCGCAGCAGGTCGCCGCTGGCCGGCAGCGTCAGGATGATGTCCAGGCCGAGGGCTGCCACCCGGTCGGTGGCGGCGATGCGCAGCACGCCGGCGCCGGGCTCGACCACGACGGCAGTGAACTCCGCGGTCCAGTCGCGTCCGCCCCGGCTGGCGAGCAGCCCCGGCGCACGCATCGTGCCGGTGCCCAGCGTCGGCATCAGCACCGCCTCGACATGGTCCTCGTCCAGGCCGTTATGGCGTCTGCCGCGATCGCGCAGCGAGGCGAGTCCGTCCAGGTCGATGCCGTCGGGCAGGCGTTCGCCCCAATGCACGATCTCCGGCAGCTCGTCGCCGCGCTGCAGCAGCAGCAGCGTGCTGCTGACGCCGTCCAGGCGATACGGCCTCATACCGTAGCACCCCGACCGCCAGGGGCCGCGGGCTTCGAGAACCACCTCCCCAAGACGAACGGCTTCTCAAGGCTCCGCCTTGAGCGGGTCCAGGGCAGAGCCCTGGCCCTGCCTGGCTCACCTCCGAAGACCGCCGGCATCATTCCTTCACCGCTCCCAAGGTCAGCCCGGAGATGAAGTGCCGCTGCATCAGGAAGAAGATCGCCACCGACGGCGTTGCCGCGACGATTGCGCCGGCCGACATCAGCTGCCAGGAGGCCAGCCACATGCCCTGCAGCGCCTGCAGCCCGGCGGTGATCGGGCGCGCGGTGTCGGACTGCACCAGCACCAGCGCCCAGAAATAGTCGTTCCAGATGAAGGTGAATTCGAGCACGGCGAGGGCGGCCAGCGCCGGGCGGACCAGCGGCAGCACGATGCGGCTGAAGATCGCGAACTCGCCGGCGCCGTCCATGCGTGCGGCCTCGATCAGGCTGTCCGGCAGCTCGCGCATGAAGTTGCGCATGAACAGCGTGCAGAACCCGGTCTGGAAGGCGACGTGGAAGGTGATCAGCGCCCAGATCGTGTTGTAGAGCGGAAACACATGGATCATCAGGTCGCGCACCGGGATCATCAGGATCTGGAACGGCACGAAGTTGCCGGCGATGAACACGGCGAGGATGAAGGTGTTGCCGCGGAAGCGGAACTTCGCCAGTCCGAACCCGGCGAAGGTGGACAGCACCAGCGTGCCGATCACCGCCAGCACGGTGATCTCCGTCGAGTTCAGCAGGTACTCGCCCATCGGCGACGAGGTGAACACCGCCGCATAGTTGCCGAACAGGTTGCTGCCGTGCGGCCAGCCCCAGTAGTTGCCGCGCGCGAGATCGGTCGCGGTGCGCGCCGAGGTCAGCAGGATCGCCAGCAGCGGCAGCAGCCAGATCAGCAGGCTGAACGGGAGCGCGACGCGGTAGAGCGCGCGCGCGCCCGGCGAGGCGGTCTGGATCGGACGGGGGAACATCAGCCTCGCTCCCGGCGCAGCATGTAGACCAGGAAGAAGGCGATGTAGACGTCCATGATCGCGAACAGCACCACCGCGATCGCCGCCCCGTAGCCGTAGCGGAACGACAGGAAGGTCTGCTCGTACATGTAGTACGCGAGCACCGCCGAGCTGTCGTACGGGCCGCCCTTGGTCATGATCGAGACCAGGTCGAACGAGCGCAGCGCCCCCACCACCGAGACCACCACGGCGATGAAGGTGGCCGGACGCAGTTGCGGGATGATGATGTTCCACAGCATCTTCCAGCTGCGCGCGCCGTCCATGCGCGCGGCCTCGACGATCTCGCCGTTCACCGCGGTCAGACCGGTCAGGTACAGGATCATGCAGTACGCGGTCTGCGGCCAGAGTCCGGCGACGATCACCGCCGGCGTCGCCCAACTGGCGTCGCCGAGCAGCGACACGCCGGGCAGGCCGATCGCGTGCAGGCCGACATTGAGCAGACCGAAATCGCCGTTGAAGAACCATGAGAACACCAGCCCGACCACGACCTGCGAGATCACGAACGGAAAGAAGAACAGCGATTTGTAGAGCCGCATGCCGGCCACGGTCTGGTTCAGGAACAGCGCGATGGCGAGCCCGAACACCGGCGCCAGCATGTAGGCGAGCAGCCACCAGACATTGTTGATCAGCGCCGTGTAGAACACGTCGTCGCCGAACAGCTCGGCATAGTTGCCGAGGCCGACCCAGCGCATCCGGTGCACGCCGTCCCAGTCATGCAGCGACACCCAGAGGCTGTCGGCGATCGGCCACAGCACGAACACCGCGAAGAACAGGGCGGCGGGGGCGATGAACAGCAGCGGCGTCGCCGTCCGCTGCAGGCCGGCGGTCGTGGCGGACACGCGGTGCGCTCAGTTCGTGGGCGCGTAGATGCGCAGCCGCGCGCGGTCGATCTCGGCGAGGATCCGGTGCAGGCGCGACGGGATCACCATGAACTCCTGGAAGCCCTTCATCGCCTGCGTGGCCAAAGCCTCGTTGGTGTCGCGGTCGAAGAACTGCGCGTGTTCGGGCGTGCCTTCGAGCAGCTTGCGACCGGTGACCAGGAAGCGGTCATCGGCCACCTTGGCCTGGCTGTTGGCCGGGATCTGCATCTCGTACTGGTTGACCAGCGTCTGGATGTCGGGCTGCATCATGAAGGCGAGGAACTTCATCGCACCTGCCTTGTTGGCCGCACCTTGCGGGATCGACACGCTGTCCATCGGCGCGTCCTCGGCCGCGGCGACGCCCGGGGTGATCGTCGGGAACGGCTCGAACTGCATCATCGGCGCGATCTCGGGCGGGAAGTTCGCGGTGATGAAGTTGCCGACCAGCATCATCGCGGCACGTCCCTGGAACAGCACCGACTGGCTCTCCTGCATGCTCAGCTCGGTGTGGTTCCTGACGAAGCATTTATGGTCGAGCATCTGCTTCCAGTGCGCGAACACGTCGAGCACCTTGGGATCCAGGTAGGACATCCTGCCCGAGGCGAGCTGCATGTGCGATGCGTAGCCGTTGATGCGCAGGTCGAGGTAGTCGAACCAGCCGGCGGTCGGCCAGAGATCCTTCGAGCCCAGCGAGAACGGCGCGACACCGATCGCGTTCAGCTTGTCGCAGGCGCCGAGCAGCTCGTCCCAGTTCGCGATCGGGCCGACACCCGCCTTCTTCAGCAGGTCGCCGCGGACGTACAGTCCCCACTGGTACTGCGTGTACGGCACCGCGTACTGCTTGCCGTCGTCGCTGACCAGCTCGAGCGGCGTCTGGCCGAAGGCCTGCTTCATCGGCGCCGTCCACAGCGCGCTGACGTCGGCGAGCAGGCCGGGCTGGACGAACTGGCGCATGCGCGTGCCGGTATACCACAGCACCACGTCCGGCGGCGCCGAGGTCAGCCAGTTGCGGATCGACTGCTTGTAGCTCTCATGGTCGTACACGTTCAGCGTGACCTGGGTGCCCGGATTGGCCGCCTTGAAGCGCTTGACCACCTCCTGGAACGCCGCCTTCGGCCCCTTGTCGGAGGTGTCGGCGTTGATCGTCAGGCTGTCCGCCTGCGCCGCCCGGGACATCCCGGCGGCGGCGAGACAGAGGGCCAGGCAGCCGGCGAGCCTGGATGGCTTGGACATGCTCGTTCTCCCACAGGCTCTCATCGACGCGTCGGAGCCGTTGGCCGCTCTTGTGTCATGCGGGAGGCTGGGATGTCGTCCGGTTTTGCGCTAGCAATGTCCCGGATCCTAAGATCGAGACCTTGTCGCATGTCTGTCGAGGCGCACCGGGACCCGCCGCCGCACGTGTTCTGGGCCGGGCGCTCGACCGAGATGCTGCCGATGCCGGCGTCGCACGTGCACAGCCAGGTCGAGCTCAACCTGATGCTGCGCGGGCGCGCGACCTACGCCTTCGGCGGCCGCGACGTCGTCGTGCAGGCCGGCGACTTCATGCTGTTCTGGGGCGCGGTGCCGCACCGGACCATCGCGGTCGAGGCCGGCACGCGCTTCGTCTGCCTCTATCTGCCGGTCGAGATGTTCCTCGCCCTGCCGCTCTCGTCCGGGCTGCGCGAGGCGGTGCTCGCCGGCGGGATGATCGCCGCCGACGAGCGGCTCGAAAACGACTGGCCGCAGCGGCTGCATGACGAGCTGGTCTCCGACGACATCCGTCTCGCCGAGCTGGACCGGCTCGAGATCGCGCTGCGTCTGCGCCGGCTCGATCTCACCGGCTGGTGCGATCGCGCCCACGGCAGTCCCGATACGCGCGGCGTCGCCGGCGGCGGCCACGCCAAGGTGTGCGCGATGGCGCAGTACCTGACCGCGCGCGCCGCCGGACCGGTTCGCGTCGCCGCGGTCGCCGATGCCGTCGGGCTGCATCCGAACTATGCGATGAGCTTGTTCAAGGGCGCACTCGGCATGACCCTCGGCGAGTATCTCACCCGCTACCGCCTCTACCTTGCCCAATCGATGCTGCTCGCGGGCGACCGCGCGGTCTCATCGATCGCCTTTGATGCCGGCTTCGGTTCGGTGTCGCGCTTCCACGACGCGTTCCGCAGGCACTTCGGCACCTCGCCGCACCGCTTTCGTCGTGCGGCAGCTTTGTACTTGAGCCGTCAAGGCCAGGGCTCTGCCCATTGATCCGCTCCGCGGCTCAATCGCTCAAGGCGAAGCCTTGAGAATCCATTTATGCAGCCACGGGCGACGGTGTCATTCCCACACGGTTGCGTGTCGCGCCAGCACGTCGTGGAAGCCGTGCTCGGGTGGCCTCGGCTTGAAGATCGCCATCCGTCCGGCCAGGCCGACGAGATCGGCATGTCGCTCGATGACGGCGTAATCCGGCCGGTCGACATAATCGTCGACCAGGATCCGTGCGTCCGGATTGGCGTGCAGCTTCTGGCAGCAGAGCAGCGCCGTGCTGACGCGAAACCGCCCGTCGACGAGCACCAGATCGGGCGCGTCATCCTCGGCGATGATCCGCCATGGGGTTCCGGCATAGGAACGCCACTTCCGCAGCCGACCCGCAGAGCGGGCGTGCTCACGCACCGGTTTGCCCCAGGGGCCGGTGAGGCCGATATCGACATGGATCAGGCGCTGGTCGGGCGAAAGCCGCCCGATCGCCCGACGCACCGAGCGCAGGAACCAGCGATCGGTATCCACGGAGATGAAGCGCTTGTCGGCGCGCGCCGCGAGAAGCGTGCTGCCGCCGCTGCCATATTCGAGGTAGAAGCGGCACCGATCCAGCATGTCGACGAAGACGGCGGTCGCCGCCTCGTCGAACTCGGGCTCGGTCGGTACCGTGAAACCGAGCACGCGCTGTCGAAAGAAGAACCTGCCGAGACCGGTGAGATGGCGCGATCGTGCCCGGAGGGCCCTGGCGTATGATCTTGCCTGCACGCCGATCCGCGCCATCGACCGTTTCCCGTCGTCGTCAGTGACGCTCCTAGGAGCGCATCGCTGCATCCGCCTCGTAGGCTAGCAGCAGCAGGAGATCCAGGAAACCCTGTGAATGGCCGATGAACAGCCCGCTGCTGATGAAGCCGTTGATCGCATCCGCGGCGGTGAAGTGCGCGGTGGAGATCGGACGGATCACCGCGCATTTCGGCAGCTTCGGACTGATGAAGGTGCAGGGCAGCGGGAAGATCAGGTTGGTCTGCAGCAGCGGATTTCCCGTCGCGTTGAAGTCCGGGAACGTCAATCCGTTGGTCGGATCCTTCAACGGCGCCACCGGCGCCTGCACGCCGTTGCCGGCGAAGTCCACCCATTCGAGGAAATGGCAGACCTCGTCGCCGCCGATCCCGAGCACGATCTCGAGCACCTCGGGGCTGCTCACCCGCTGCGCCATCGACGCGTAGAGGCTGGTGCCGCCCTGCTCGATGGCGCCGAAATGGAACGCTGCGGTGTTGGCGATCGCCTGGATATGGGCGGCATTGCCGAAGTCGGCGTTGCTGCGCGGGATCGCCGTGAACGGCGCCGCCGCCAGGGCCGGGATCGCCTGCGGATAGCTCACCCCGAAATCCGGACTGGTCGTGCTGCGATAGCGCGTGTACCAACTGGTATCGACCTTCAGCTGCATCAGGTTGGTCAGCCGCCCGACCTGCGCCACGCCGGTGGCGCGGCTCGGTGCGAGGGTGCGGAATTGGTCGAGGTCGACCGGTTCCGCGCCGATGCCGCTCAGATAGGCGTTGAGGAAGTCGGCATGGCTCACCTCATCGATGGTGTTGCTGGTGATGTATTGCAGCGCATCGCCGTCGAGGTTCTGGAACGCGAGCTGGTAGGCATTCAGCTTGCCGTTGGTCACGCCGCCGAGTTCGGCATATTGCAGCCAGAGATCCGCCTCGATCAGCTCGGCGGCCGCGAGCAGACGCAGGATCGCCACGTCGCCCTCGGTCGGGCGGCGACCGCTGCTCGACTGCGCTCTCGCCGCCGAACTCTGCAGGCCGGCGGCGGAGAGTGCGACACTGGCGATGCCCAGGCCCTTCAGCAAGGAACGTCGACGCGCCGCGGGCGGGGTAGGTGCATCGTCGATGTTCAGGGTGTTCTCGTCCACGTGCGGCATCCTTCGCTGATCGCTGCGCGCGCCGGTGGCGCGGCTGCACCTATGGACGCAAGCCGCAGTCGATCCATTCCATCGCGGCGCATATCATGGCCGGAAAGTTCAAGTTGGGGCTCCGCCCCATCGATCCGCTTCGCGGCGCGATCGCCAAAGGCTCGCCTTGAAATCTCTAAACGGATTCTCAAGGCTTCGCCTTGAGCGGGTCCAGGGCAGAGCCCTGGCCTTGTATCAGACCGGCCTGCTGATCGCTGAAGCCGGTTTCGCTCCGGTCCAGCAGCGGGCCGGTCGCCGGCGTCGTGACGAGGGTCGCCACGACGAGCGCCGTGTAGAGCGATCCCGACTTGCAGTCCCGCTGCGAGGAAGACCACGGATGGTGGCGGGGCGTGACCTGCAGCCGGCGCCGGAAAATCCTTGCAGGCACGGCATAGATCGCCCTGCACATCCGTCTGTCTCTCGGACGCGGCCGAACCGCCGGGTCGAACATCGCGATGAGGGATTGTCATGCGCCTGAAACACGGAGTCGTGGCCGCCGCGCTGCTTGCGCTGGCCTGCACACCGGCCGCCGCCGAGGACGGTCTGGGTTTCCTCAAATCATTCACGTACACGCAGACGAACCTGGTAAGCAATGTCGCCGGCCTGGCCGCGACCACCGACCCCGACCTGGTCGACGCCTGGGGGCTGGCCTTCGTGCCCGGCAGCCCGTTCTGGATCAACGATACCGGCCGCGGGGTCTCGACGCTGTATGATGGCACCGGTGCCAAGATCCCGGCGACGTTCACCGTGCCGCCGGCTGGCAGCGCGCTGCCCACCGGTCTGGTCTGGAACGATACCGGTCGCTTCCTGGTGCCCGGCACGAAGCTGCCGGCAGCGTTCATCTTCGCCACCCTGGGCGGCACGATCGCGGCCTGGGCGCCCGGTGAGCCGATCGATCCGACGGCGGCCGTGCTCGCCGCCGACCGCTCCAAGGCGGAAGGCGGCGCGATCTATACCGGCCTCGATATCGGCGTCACCGCCTCGGGGGTGTTCCTCTATGCGGCCAACATCGCCACCGGCCGGATCGACGTGTTCGACTCCAGCTTCGCACCCGCGGGCGCGGCACTCGCCGGCCGTTTCGTGGACGGCGCGATCCCGGCGGGCTATACCCCGTTCAACGTGCGCAACGTCGACGGCGATCTCGTGGTGGCCTATGCCAAGCAGAACGCCACGAAGACGTTCGTGACGCCCGGGCTCGGCCAGGGCTACGTCTCCATCTTCGACACCGACGGACGGCTGCTGCGACATGTCGGCGGCGGCGGCATCCTCAACGCGCCGTGGGGGATCGCCCGCGCTCCGGAGGGTTTCGGCGCGCTCAGCGGCGGCTTGCTGATCGGCAATTTCGGCGACGGGCACGTGCTTGCCTTCGATCGCGATCATCTGACGCCGCGATTGATGCTCCGCCCGGACGGTCTGCCGACCACGATCCCCGGCCTCTGGGCACTCGCCTTCGGCGGCGCCGCCAAGTCGGATCCGCAGACGCTGTTCTTCACGGCCGGCCCGGACGGCGGTCATCAGGGAGTGTTCGGATCGCTCACGGCGGTCCTGCCGACCGGTCCGGCCGGCCCGCACTAGGCGTGACGGCGATGACGCCACCTCGAATGCCGCTCGGGCTGCCCGGGACCAGACCGGTCTGATGTGGGCGCCGGGCGCGGTCGGCCGGGATGCCGCCGGGTTCGGGGCGCAGTTGCACCAGGCGCTGCCACGGTTGCGACGCCGCGCCATCGCCATCGCCGGCCAGCTTTCGCTGGCCGACGACCTCGTCCAGGATTGCCTCGAACGCGC
>CAXUCM010000071.1:0-11877 GCA_964249315.1 uncultured Acetobacteraceae bacterium
CGAGCGCCGTCAGGCCGAGCTCGAGCGGCTGCGCTCGGACCAGGTCCGCGTCGTCCGCGACGTGGTGCTGC
The DNA here is from genome assembly GCA_964249315.1 of uncultured Acetobacteraceae bacterium. Lineage (GTDB taxonomy): Bacteria > Pseudomonadota > Alphaproteobacteria > Acetobacterales > Acetobacteraceae > Lichenicoccus. Next base: position 72 of record CAXUCM010000071.1, read on the forward strand.
CCGAGACGATCAGCGTCCAGGAGCTCGCCAACCGCATGGCGACGCGCGCCGCCGACGTGATCAAGTCGCTGATGAAGATGGGCGTGATGGCGACGGTCACGCAGTCGCTGGATGCCGATACCGCCCAGCTCGTGGTCGAGGAGTTCGGCCACCGCGTCCGCCGTGTCTCCGAGAGCGACGTCGAGCTCGGCATCGAGGGCGAGGTCGACGAGGACACCGACCTGGCGCCGCGCGCGCCGGTGGTGACCATCATGGGCCACGTCGATCACGGCAAGACCTCGCTGCTGGACGCGATGCGCGCGACCGACGTCGCCGCCGGCGAGGCGGGCGGCATTACCCAGCATATCGGCGCCTACCAGGTCGAGACGCCGAGCGGCAACCGCATCACCTTCATCGACACGCCGGGCCATGAGGCATTCACCTCGATGCGCGCCCGCGGCGCCTCGGTCACCGACGTGGTGGTGCTGGTGGTGGCGGCCGATGACGGCGTCATGCCGCAGACGATCGAGGCGATCCGCCACGCCAAGGCGGCGAACGCGCCGATCATCGTCGCCATCAACAAGATGGACAAGGCGGACGCCAACCCGGACCGGGTGCGTCAGGAGCTGCTCAGCCACGAGATCGTGGTCGAGGCGATGGGCGGCGAGACCCAGGATGTCGAGGTCTCGGCGACCAAGCGCACCGGTCTCGAGCAGCTTGAGGAGGCGATCCTGCTGCAGGCCGAGATCCTCGACCTGCGCGCCAATCCCGACCGCGCTGCCGAGGGCAGCGTGATCGAGAGCCGGCTGGATCGCGGCCGCGGCCCGGTCGCCACCGTGCTGGTGCAGAAGGGCATGCTGAACCAGGGCGACATCGTCGTCGCCGGCGCCGAATGGGGCCGGGTCCGGGCGATGCTTGACGACAAGAACCGGCCGATCCGCGAGGCGGGTCCGTCCACGCCGGTCGAGCTGCTCGGGCTCGCCGGCGTGCCCGGCGCGGGCGAGCCGTTCGTGGTGGTCGAGAACGAGACGCGCGCGCGCGAGATCTCCGAGTTCCGCCAGCGCAAGATCAAGGAGAAGCAGGCCGCCGGCCACGTCGCCGCACGCGGCACGCTCGACCAGATGCTGGCGCGGATCCAGGCCGGTGCGCAGAAGGAGGTGGCGATCCTGGTCAAGGCGGACGTGCAGGGTTCCGCCGAGGCGATCACCGCCACCGTGCTCAAGCTCGAGCACGAGGAGGTCAAGGTCCGCGTGCTGATCGCGAGCGTCGGCCAGATCACCGAGAGCGACATCCAGCTGGCCCGTGCCTCGGAGGCGGTGATCGTCGCCTTCAACGTGCGCGCCACCAGCCAGGCGCGCGATCTCGCCACCCGCGAAGGGGTCGATATCCGCTACTACTCGATCATCTACCAGGTATCGGACGACATCGAGCAGCTGGTGCGCGGCAAGATCTCGCCGAAGCATCGCGAGAAGTTCCTCGGCTATGCCGAGATCCGGCGCGTGTTCGACATCACCAAGACCGGCAAGGTGGCGGGCTGCTACATCACCGAAGGGCTGGTCAAGCGCGGCTGCGGCGTGCGCCTGCTGCGCGACAACGTCGTCGTCCACCAGGGCGATCTCAGCCAGCTCAAGCGCTTCAAGGACGACGTCCGCGAGGTGGCGCGCGGATACGAATGCGGCCTGTCGTTCGCGGGCTTCAACGATTTGCGCGAGGGCGACGTGGTGGAGTGCTACGAGATGGAGCTCGTGCCGGCGTGAGTGCGGCGCGGCATCGCGGCGGTCCGACCGGACCGGCGGCGCCGTCGCAGCGCCAGCTTCGCATCGGCGAGGAGATCCGCCACATCCTGGCCGGGCTGTTCACCCGCACCGAGTTCCGCGACCCGGAACTGGTGGGCGTGAGCATCACCGTCACCGAAGTCCGCATCAGCCCGGACCTCCGTCATGCCACCGCCTTCGTCACCCGACTCGGGCGCAGCGACATCGATGCGGTATTGCCGGCATTGCTGCGCGCGGCGCCGTTCCTGCGCGCGCAGACCGCACGTGCGCTGCGGCTGCGGGTCGCACCGGAGCTGCACTTCCAGCCGGACACCGCTCTCGACTACGCGATGGAGATCGATCAACTGTTGCGCTCGCCGCCGGTCAAGCGCGACCTCGGCTAGCGTGTTGCTGCCTCCCTGAGGAGTTCCCAGCGATGCTGAGACTGATTTCGATCATGGTTCTGGCACTGTCGCTCGGAAGCGGGCCGATCGCCCTGGCGCAGACTCTCGACTCCGGTACGGGACTCGTTGCCAGCAAGGCGGTCAACAACCCGCCGCGAACGAAGCAGGCCAGGCACGCCCATCCGGCGGCGACGCAGCAATGTTCTCGCTCTGCCGGATCCGGTTGTCCGAAGCCGCCGCATTAGCGACGCGGCTGGCGGACCGGGTCGCATTGGGGATGAGATACGTTGCACTGCTGCGGGCGGTGAACGTGGGTGGCACCGGAAAGCTGCCGATGAAAGCGCTGACCGGACTCTGTGAGGCGGCAGGGCTTGCCGATGTGCGAACCTACATCGCAAGCGGCAACGTCGTCTTCCGAAGCGACGATGCCGAGCACGAGATCCGTTCGAGACTTGAGCATCAGCTTCGCGCCTGCGTGGGCAAGAGCGTCGGCGTGCTGGTGAGATCCGCATCCGAGATTGCCCAGATGCTGGCCGACAATCCTTTCCAGGATGCGCCGGGCAATCGGGTCATGGCGCTGTTCGTCGACGGGCCGCTACCGGCTGATCCGCTCGAAGGGGTGACGGGAGCGAGAGGCGAACAGATCCGCCTGGGAAAGCGCGAGCTGTTCGTTCTCTATCCGGATGGAATGGCCGGTACGCGACTTCGCCTCCCGTGCGAGAAGACCGGCACCGCACGCAACATGAACACGGTCGCCAGGCTCTCCGAGATGCTGACCGCTCTATCCTGAGCAAGAAGCGATGCGTTCAGCGGGAAGGCCAGCTCCACGCGGGGATGTCCTGCTCCGCGAGCGGCGGCGGCCGAGGGGTGAGCAGGGCTGCGATCAGCAGCAGATAGCGCAGGGTGCCGTCCGAGAGCTCGGCGTTGCGCGGCGGCCGCAACAAGCCGCGCTGCCGGACCTCGATGTCGAAGGCTCCCTGGCTGACCGATACGTCGATGGATGTGCCGGGAAAGGCATCTTCCACCGCATCGGCCAGTTCGGTGTCGGCACCGCGCGATACAGGCTGGACTTGCCGCTGCCGTTCGACCCGGTCACGACGGTGAGCGGTCCGAGCTCGAGCCGCACGTCCCGCAACGAGCGATATCCCGAGATGGCGAGCGTCGTGATCGGGCTCATCCCGGCAGGATCGCGGCGACGCCCGGCCGCAAGCAAACGGATTCTCAAGGCTGCGCCTTGAGCGGGTCCAGGGCGGCGCCCTGGCCTTGCCAACCTTGCCCGCTACTCGCGCAGGATCGGGTAGAGCGACAGCACCAGCAGTGCCGCCATCGTCAGGTTGAAGCTGCGTATGCGCGAAGGCCGATCCAGCACGCGCCGCATCGCACTTCCGCAGCCGGCCCAGAGCGCGATCGTCGGGATGTTGATCAGCCCGAACAGCAGCGCCACGACCAGCACGTTGCGAAGGAAATGCTGCCGCGGCGCGTAGGTGGTGACTGCACCGACCACGATGATCCAGGCCTTCGGGTTGACCCACTGGAACGCGGCGGCGCCGAGGAAGCGCATCGGCCGGTCGCGGCCGCCCGGCGTCGAGATCGATCCGGCCGAGCGCGCGATCTTCCAGGCCAGCACCAGCAGGTAGATCGCCCCGGCATAGCGCAGCAGGCCGTAGAGCAGCGGCGAGGCGGCCAGCACGCCGCCCAGCCCGAAGCCGACCAGGATCACCATCACCACGCATCCGATGCTGATGCCGGCCATGTGCGGCAGGGTGCGCAGGAAGCCGTGATTGACTCCCGAGGCGAGCAGCATGGCGTTGTTCGGTCCAGGCGTCACCGATGCCACGAAGATGAAGCCGGCCAGTGCCAGCAGCAGGTCGGTGCTCACGCGACGATGCGCCGGCCGGATGGCGCTATCGGATCGGCCACGATAGTGTTATCGTTCTTCCTCATGAAGAGCGATAACAGCATCGATCGCGTGACGCAACACCTCCGTGCCCTGGCGGCGGCATCCGAGGCCGGCGCACGGCTGCCCTCGGTGCGCGAGCTGATGCAGAGCCTGCGCGTCAGCCCGGTCACCATCCAGCGCGCGCTCGACCGGCTGGTGCAGGACGCGATCCTGCATACCCAGCCGGGGCGCGGCACCTTCGTCGCCGCGCACAGGCCCGCCGCGTCGACGGCTGCCGCCAACACCGACTGGCAGAGCGTGGCGCTCGGGTCGGCCCGCTCCAATACCGGCGCTCTCGCCAGCCTGTGCCTGGTACCGCCGGACCAGGCTCGGGCGCTGAACGCGGGCTACCTGCCGTCCGACCTGCAACCGGTCGCCCTGCTGGCATCGGCGGCGCAGCGCGCGCTGCGCCGGCCGGGAGTCTGGGCCCGCATGCCGGTCGAGGGATCCGAGCCGTTGCGCGCCTGGTTCGCGCAGACGGCGGCGAACGCCTTCCAGCCGCACGAGGTGACCATCTGCCCGGGCACGCAGGCGGCCAACGCGGCCGCGTTCCGGGCGCTGGCCGCGCCCGGGGAGCCGGTGCTGCTGGAGAGCCCGACCTATCTCGGCGCGATCGCGGCGGCCACCGCGGCAGGCCTGCGCCTGGTCCCGGTGGCGACCGACCGGCACGGCGTGCGTCCGGACCTGCTCGCCGATGCCTTCCGACGCAGCGGCGCGCGGCTGTTCTACTGCCAGCCGCTCCACGCCAACCCGACCGGCTCGGTGCTCCTGGCCGCGCGACGTGCGGCCGTGCTGGACGCGGTGCGAGCTGCCGGCGCCTTCCTGATCGAGGATGACTGGGCGCGCGACTTCCACCTGGACGGTCCGGCGCCGCTGCCGCCGCTCGCCGCCGACGATTCGGACGGGCACGTCGTCTACATCCGCTCGCTGACCAAGTGCATCGCCCCCGGCCTGCGCATCGGCGCGATCTGCGCCCGCGGGCCGGCGCTGGCGCGTCTGCGCGACGCCCGCCTGGTGGATGACTTCTTCGTCCCCGGCCTGCTTCAGGAGACCGCGCTGCAGCTGGTCACCGCCGCGAACTGGCCGCGCCACCTGACGGGGCTGCAACGGGCCTTGCGCGAACGACGCGACCTGCTCGTCGGCGCCGTACGCCGCCATCTCGGTGAAGCCTGCCTGACCGCGGTGCCCGCCGGCGGGCTGCACCTCTGGATCCGGCTGCCGCCGCAGGTCGACGACCTGGAAGTCGAACGCCGCGCCGCGATGCAGGGCATCCTGGTCAGCGCCGGCCGGCACTGGCACCCGGCCGAGCCGCCCACGCCGTTCCTGCGCCTCAGCTTCGCCGCCGCCCGGTCGGAATGGATCGATGCCACCCTGGCCCAGCTGGCGAGCGTTGTCGGGAAAGATTGGGGCTCCGCCCCAAGCCCCGCCAAAGGCTCGCCTTTGGAAATCTCTTGTCGATGAATTCTCAAGGCTGAGGCTTGAGCGATCGAGCCGCCTGCTGGAACATCGCTCGCAAGCTGGCGTTGAGGTTGAATGCGGGCGTGCCCGCCGACGGGATCTTGTAGATGCCGCGCGCGTGCGCGACCGGTGCTCCGTCGCCGAACATGGTCTCGCTGGTGAACACCATGCCGCGTGTCATCTTCATGATCTCGACCCGCGCCTCGATCCAGATGCCGCGCGGTGCCGGCGCCATGTAGTCCACCGAGAGGGTGATGGTCGGCAGCATCCGGTCGAGCCGGCCTTCGAACTGGGCGGCGATGCCCATGTGCAGGTCGCAGAACGTGGCCAGCATGCCGCCGTGGCAGATCCCCATCGGGTTGCAATGGTGCTGCTCGACGCGAAACCCGCCGACCAGCTTGTCGCCCTCCGCCTTGACCCAGATCGGCCCGCAGAGCGCGTTGAAGCCAGGCGGGTCGGACGCCGGCAAAGACATGAAGCCGGGCTTGGGTGCCGCACCGGCTGCCACCTCGCTCATCCCTTGCGCAACGCGCCGGAGAGCTGCATGGCCAGGCCCATGTCGCCGGTGACGGCGATCTGCCCCATCATGTAGGCCATGGTCGGATCCAGCCTGCCGTCCATCATCGCTTCGAGGCGTTCCGCCGTCAGCGAGACCCGGCAATCGACCGGCCCATCCTCGTGGTCGACGACGCCGTCCGCGATATGGATCAGGCCGGCCTCGCCCAGATCGAGCGTCACCGGGCGGGTCGAGGCAGCCTGGCCGCTCGCCACGCGCTGCACCCGTTCCGTCAGTTCCTGCAGGGTCGGCATGGCGTCGAGGCTCCTCAGAAGGCGGCGGCGTCGAGCGCCATGGTGGACTGCTTGCCGGACTTGATCGCCAGGAACAGCGCGGTCGCCTGCGGCAGCACACGATCGCTGAAGAACTGCGCCGAGGCGAGCTTGCCGCGGTAGAACGCCGCGTCGCTGCCGGCCTCCGCGAGCCTGGCATGCGCGATCGCCGCCGAGCGTACGAACATCGCCCCCATGCCGACCAGGCCGAGCAGGCGCAGATAGTCGCAGGCGGCGGCACCCGCCTCCTCGGCATCCTGCAGCGCGCTCTGCGCGATCTGCGCGGTCGCCAGCTGCAGCGCGCCGAACGCCCGCTCGAGCGCCTCGGCCAGCTTCGCGGTGGCGGGCTCGGCCTTGGCCGCGGCGATCATCTCGGCCACCGGATGGAAGAAGCGGCGCAGATAGCGGCCCATATGCGCCGGCATCTTGCGTCCGACCAGGTCGAGCGCCTGGATGCCGTGGGTGCCTTCGTAGAGCATGGCGATGCGCGCATCGCGGACGTACTGCTCCATGCCGTGCTCGCGGATGTAGCCGTGGCCGCCATAGACCTGCACGCCCAGGCTCGCCGTCTCGAAGCCGAGATCGGTGAACAGCGCCTTGACCACCGGGGTCATCAGGGCGACGAAGTCCGACGCCGCCTCGCGCTCGGCGCGATCCTCGGCATGGGCGGCGATGTCCATCGCGCGCGCCACCCAGATGCCGACGGCGCGGCAGCCCTCGCTGGAGACGCGCATGGTCATCAGCATGCGCCGCACGTCGGGATGCACGATGATCGGGTCGGCCGGCAGCTCGGGATGCCTGGCGCCGGCCAGCGAGCGTCCCTGCAGCCGGTCGCGGGCATAGGCGACCGCGCCCTGGTACGACGCCTCGGCAACCCCGGTGCCCTGGATGCCGACGCCGAGGCGCTCGGCGTTCATCATCGTGAACATCGCCTGCATGCCCTTGTGCGGCGCGCCGACGAGCCAGCCCCGCGCGTCCTCCAGGCTGATCTGGCAGGTCGCCGAGGCCTTCAGCCCCATCTTGTGCTCGAGGCCGGTGCAGAGGATCCCGTTGCGCGCTCCGGCTCCGCCCGCGTCATTCGGCAGGTATTTCGGCACCAGGAACAGGCTGATGCCCTTCACGCCGGCGGGCGCGTCGGGCAGGCGCGCCAGCACCAGGTGGATGACGTTCTCGGTCAGGTCATGGTCGCCCGCCGAGATGAAGATCTTGGTGCCGTCGAGCCGGTAGCTGCCATCCGCCGCGGGCATCGCGCGCGTGCGCATCAGGCCGAGATCGGTGCCGCAATGCGCCTCGGTCAGCGCCATCGCGCCGGACCATTCGCCCGAGATCATCTTCGGCAGGAACCGCGCCTTGAGCTCCTCCGAGCCATGGTCGCGCAGCGCCAGCACGGCGCCGTGGGTCAGGCCGGGATACAGGCTGAAGGAGAGGTTGGTGGCGCACATCATCTCCTCGACCAGCTTGTTGACGCTCTCCGGCAGGCCCTGGCCGCCATACTCCGGATCCTCCGCCAGCGCCGTCCAGCCCGCCTCGCGGAACTGGGTGTAGGCCTCGCGGAAGCCCGCCGGCGTGCGCACGACGCCGTTCTCCAGCCGGCAGCCCTCGACATCGCCGGGAGCGTTCAGCGGCAGCAGGATGTCGGTGGCGAGCCGCCCGGCCTCCTCGAGCACGCTGTCGACGGTCGCCGCATCCAGCTCGCGGAAGGCCGGCAGCTTGCACAGACCATCGAAATCGTGCAGCTCGTGCAGCACGAAGCGCATGTCCCGCAGCGGTGCCGTGTAGGTCTGCATGGCGTCTGTTCCCTCGAACTCAGTTCCGTAACGGCTTGCCGGTCTCGAGCATGTGCTCGATCCGGTCGAGCGTCGCCGGCGTGCGCATCAGACGCATGAACAGGCGGCGCTCCAGCTCCAGCAGCGACTTCTCCGACACCGTGTCGACGAGGTCGGCCTCGCCGCCGCTGAGCAGCTCGGCCAGCGCGCCGCTGACGACCATGTCGTGCGCGCCCGCTGCCCCCTGCCGTCGCAGGCCCTCGGCGGCGGACTGCATCGCCACCCGGCCGGCGGCGCCGGGCAGGCGGAACTCCGGCGGGCTCGGCGCCACGTAGCCCTCCACCATCGACAGCGCCCGCGCCTTGGCGTCGGCGAGCAGCCGGTCCCGGTTCATGGTGATGCCGTCGCTCTCGCGCAGGAAGCGGAGGCCCCTTGCGTCATCGGCGGATTTCGACACGGTGGCGACGCCGACGGTCTCGAACACCTTGATTGCGGCCGGCATCGGACCGCCCGCGTGCGCCTCGCGCCAGCGGCTCAGCATCTCGCCGCTGCCGCCCCAGCCCGGCACCAGCCCGACCCCGCATTCGACCAGGCCGGTATAGAGCTCGGCATGCGCCTGCACCGCGTCGGCATGCAGCATGATCTCGCAGCCGCCGCCGAGTGCGAGGCCGGCCGGCGCCGCCACCACCGGGAACGGCGCGTATTTCATCGCCTTGAACGCCTGCTGGCCGGCGGCGATCAGCTTCTCGATCTCGCTCCAGGCGGCGATGTTGGCGGCGAACAGGGCCAGCCCCAGATTGGCGCCGGCGGAGAAGTTGGTGGCGTCCGTATACAGCACCAGCGCGCGGAAGCGCTCGCGCACGAGCGTCACGGTCTTGCCGAGCAGGCTCAGCACCGCCTCGTCCATGCTGTTCATCTTCGAGGCGATCTCGAAGCAGACGACGCCGTCGCCGAGGTCCCACGCCGCCGCCGAGCCGTTCTTCAGCAGCGCCGGGCCGGCGCTCTTGACGTCCTCCAGCAGCAGCACCCCTGGGGCGCGCAGGACCGGATGATACTGCCCGTCCGGGCCGAACTGCAGCCGCGCCGTACCCTCGACCTTGTAGAAGCGGCCGTCGCCGAGCCGCTCGAGCAGCTCTGGCACGGGCTCGCCGTCCCGTCGCAGCCGTGCCGCCACCTGCGCCGGCCCGATGCGGTCGAGCAGCTCGAACGGCCCGTGCTTCCAGTTGAAGCCGAGACGCATCGCCGCGTCGACGCCGGCGATGTCGTCCGCGATCTCCGGCACCAGGCTCGCGGCATAGGCCAGCGTCGCCCCCATCACGCGCCAGGCATAGCGGCCGAGCCTGTGCTCGGAGGCGAGCAGCGCCGCCGGGCCCTTCGACAGCGCCGCGGGCAGCTCGGTCGTGCGCGACGGCTCGTATTCGCCGGTGACCAGGCCGATGGATTCCTTGATCTTCCCGGCCGTCCGGTTGATCCGGTAGAAGCCGCCGCCGCCCTTCCGGCCGGTCAGGCCGCGCGCGATCATCCGGTCGAGCAGCGGCACCTCGCGCAGCAGCGCGTGGAACGGATCGCTCGCCGGCAGCGAGGCCTTCATGCTGACGTTGATGTGCGGCATCAGGTCGAGCCCGACCAGGTCGATCAGCCCGAAGATGCCGGTCTTCGGGATGCCCAGCGTGCGCCCCATCGCCGCATCGGCCTCCTCGACGGTCAGGCCGGCCTCCATCGCCTCCAGCACGCCGCGCTGCAGCCAGTAGGTGCCGATCCGGTTGGCGATGAAGCCGGGCGTGTCGTGCGCCCGCACCACGCTCTTGCCGAGCCGGCGGTCGCAGAACGCGTCGATCCGCTCGAGCAGGTCGGGATCGGTGCGCGGTCCCGGCACGATCTCCAGCAGGCGCATGTAGCGCGGCGGATTGAAGAAATGGGTGATCAGGAAGTCGCGGGCGAGGCCGTCGGGCAGGCCCTCGGTAAGCTGCGCCAGCGGGATCGTCGAGGTGTTCGAGCTGACCGCAGTGCCGGGACGGCGATGCGCCTCCAGCTTGCGGTAGAGAGCCTGCTTGACGTCGAGCCGCTCGACCACCGCCTCGATGATCCAGTCGCAGCCGGCGATGCGGTCGAGATCGTCGTCGATGCAGCCGGTCTCGACCAGCCTGGCCGCCGACGCGGACATGAACGGCGCCGGATCGGTCTTCAGCGCGCGCGCCACCGCGTCGCGCGCCACCTGGTCGCGCGCGCCCCCGGCCCGCGGCGGGATGTCGAGCAGCAGCACCTTGGTGCCGGAGTTGGCGATCTGGGCCGCGATCGCCGCTCCCATCACGCCGGCGCCGATGACGCAGACCTTGCGCACGGAGGCCGCCTCGGAATGGTCCATCACGGCCGCTCCAGGATCGTGGCGATGCCCTGGCCGCCGCCGATGCACTGCGTCGCGAGCCCGTAGCGGGCGCCTTCGCGCTGCAGCAGCGACGCCGCCTTGCCGACGATCCGCGCGCCGGTGGCGCCGAGCGGATGGCCGAGCGCGATCGCGCCGCCATCGATGTTGAGCGTCTCCTCGCGCACGCCGAGCTCGCGCGCGCAGGCCAGCGCCTGGCTGGCGAACGCCTCGTTCAGCTCGACCACGCCGATATCCTCGATGCCGATCGTGCCGGCCCGCGCCATCGCCTTGCGCGAGGCCTGGATCGGGCCCAGCCCCATGACCTCCGGCGCGCAGCCGGATCCGGCGATGGCGGCGATGCGCGCGAGCGGGACGAGCCCGTGCGCGCGCGCGAAGCCGCCGCTGCACACCAGCACGGCACTCGCCCCGTCGGTCAGCGGCGAGGCGGTGCCCGCGGTCACCGTGCCGTCCGCGTCGAAGGCCGGCTTGAGTGCGGCCAGCCCCTCCGCCGTGGTCGACGGACGCAGGCAGCCGTCCTGCGCGACGGTGCCGGCCCTGGTCTGGATCGGCACGATCTCGGCGTCGAAGCGCCCGGCCTGCTGCGCGTCGCGGGCGCGCTGCTGGCTGCGCAGCGCGAACGCCTCCTGCGTCTGGCGCGAGATCTCGTAGCGCCGCGCCACGTTCTCGGCGGTGTCGCCCATGCTGATATAGGCCGCACTGTCCGCCGCCAGCGACGGGTTCGGCAGCGGGTTGTAGCCCCCCATCGGCACCCGGCTCATGCTCTCGACGCCGGCGCAGATGAACGCGTCGCCGGCGCCAAGCGCGATCGCGCCGGCGGCCATGTGCACCGCCTGCATCGACGAGCCGCAGAAGCGGTTGACGGTGATGCCGCCGACCGACAGCGGCAGTCCGGCCAGCAGGCCGATCAGCCGGGCGACGTTCATGCCTTGCTCGCCCTCGGGAAAGGCGCAGCCGACGATCAGGTCCTCGACGGCAGCGGGATCGATACCGGTGCGCTCGACCAGGCCCCTGATCACCGCGGCGGCGAGATCGTCCGGACGAACCCGGGCGAGCGCGCCCTTCTGGGCGAAGTGGAACGGGCTGCGGACATAGCCCGCGATCACGATCTCCTGCATCAGCGTATCCTCCAGCTTCGTTCGGCTCGAGCCTTGTTGACGTATACGTCACTGTCGCATCATCGAGCGCATATCATGCCTGCGGAGCGGCCAACAAGCCTGACGCGGTCCCGATCCGGGACGCCTTGACGATAACGTCAGGCCATCGGATTCTGGCAGCAAGGCGGTGCGGGATCC
>CAXUCM010000072.1:0-11827 GCA_964249315.1 uncultured Acetobacteraceae bacterium
GCTTGGGGTTTTGCCCCAAACCCCAACCAAAGGCTTGCCTTTGGAAACCTTTCAGAGGCTTGCCGGAGCGGCGCATCTCCGTCGCCGCTGACCGCGAAATGCCGGCCAGGGCTCGGGGCCGATCGGGCGGTTGCTCGGATCGACCTAGGCTCAGGACTCATCGCGGCAGCCAGAATGTGATGGTTGCCGCGATGCAGATTGCCGAAAAGAAGGCGTGTGCGCATCGATCGTAGCGGGTCGCCACGCCTCGCCAGTCCGTCGATCGGCCGAGTGCGTTCTCGATGCGGTGACGCTGCCGGTAGAGCGTCTTGTCGTAGGCAGGTGGTGCCTTCCGGTTCCTGGTCGGGGAATGCAGGCGTGATGCACGCCCAGGAAGGCGGTCCGCGTTCGGTTGCGTCGGAGACGAGCGTGTCGTGACCAGCCAGCATGAAGAAGTCGTGCCAGCCCGGGCGGCCATCGGGAGTCGTCTCCCAGCAAGCTCCGGTCAGCCCCCCGCGATGCCAGAACAGCAGCGGGAAGCAAGCCGTGGATTCGGCGAGAAGAAAACGCTGCACGTAGAGCTGCACGGCCGCGTGAAATCCATTCCGGTCTGATCGGCGCGGCGGGTTTGCCGGAACACCGACAACGTCGCGAGCCGGTATCCCCCTGACTCCACGATCTCGCCACCGATATGCCGTCCGTCAATCGAGCGTAAGTGCAGGATCGGGGACGTCATCAGGTCCTGCCCTCGATTTGCCGGGCCTGACGTGGCACCGAGGCGGTCATCGGAGCAGGCTGACGGGATTGCGTGACGGCAGGCGATCCCAGAGATCGCAGTTATGGGCGGCTCCGACGCGGCTTGCCGGTTCGGCAACCGGCCCCGTCGGATCGAACCGCAGCATTTCGGGAGAGCCTCCCGGCGACACGTAGCGTGGCCACCGCACGGCGCCCGGCGAGTTCGGGTCGCCAGACTTGGCGAAGCCGGACCAGAGCCGGACCATGGCGTTTGAAAGTTTTTCCTGAGCCTCATTCAACGGATGCACCGTCCCTTGCGCACCGTGGAACAGCGGGAAAAGATATTGCAGCTCAGCGGTGTGATAAGTCCCCGGCGGAAGGGACGCGGTTGTCTGGTAGGAAGGCGCAGTCACATCGGCAAACAAGTAGGCATAGACAGGCACAAACCGTGCCAGCGCGTTATCGAGTGTCAGCGCGTCACAGGCGGAGTTGAAGATGAAGTCGGTGGCAATGGCGTCATAGGCGAGACTTGCCGAATGATACTTCGCCAGCGGATACCGCTCCAGGGCGAGCGGGGCGTTGTCCTTGAGGCCGGGCACCAAGCCGGCGCCGTCCCGCACCATGGCCGCATACTGGTCCGCGGAGAGAGGTCTACCTTCCTGCCCCTGGATCACGGCGATGAACCGAAACTCATCATCATTGGTTCCGATGATCATCGGAACCTGATTGAAGTTGCCGGAGCGAAAGGCGTCGGCAAAGGAGCGCACGATCGTCGTCCCATCCGACGTGATGAGCGGATTGGCCATAAAGTGCCGTGCCTCGGTCTGGATCTGCTGCACGGATCGCTTCCGCAGGCAAACGGTCACCTCCGTAGCGGCGGCGCCTGCACATCCCATTGCCTGAGAGAAGTTCTCGCCTCTGGCCTCTGCTGTCGCCACGTCGGCGATCTTGGTCAGCAGGGACCCACTCTCGATGATCGCGCGGTTGAACAAGCCTTTGGCTGTCGGCGAGATCAGGTTCAGGAACACGCTCACCGCCCCGGCCGACTCCCCCGCAAGGGTGACGTTATTGGGATCACCGCCGAACGCGCCAATATTGCGTCGGACCCAGCCGAGTGCGGCCTGTTGATCCATCAAACCGTAATTGGCGAACGCATGTCCCTTGTCATCGAGGGCCGGCAGCGCGAGGAAGCCGAAGATATTTAGGCGGTAGTTGATCGTCACCACGATGACGTTGCCATCCCGGGCAAGCTTGCTGGCATCGTAGTCGTTGCTTTCTCCGTCGAAAAGGCCGCCGCCATGGATCCACGCAATGACGGGCAATGGGACATCGGCCTTCGGGCGGTTCGGCGCAAAAACGTTGAGGTAAAGGCAATCTTCGCTTTGGCTCGGAGCCGCGAAAACGCCGAGCGTGAGACTCTGCGCGCAGGTCGGCCCGTATGCCACCACATCCCTAGCCTCCGTCCAGCGGCTTGACAGCGGCTGCGGCGGCCTCCAGCGCAAGTCACCGACGGGGGCCGCGGCGTAGCGGATACCCAGGAACTGTTGCGCCCCCTCGCTCACCTTGCCTCTGATTGGGCCGTACTCGAGCTGGACCAATCCGGTCCGCCGAGTCTTGGAAAGGCTAGGCGGAATCGTCGTCTGTCCTGGCGCCTCCGCCAGCGGGGAAAAAGCGAGCGAGGACGCTATCAAGAGCAAAACAGGAGCTTTTGGCATGGTAAACAATGTCCGCCGCAATGGTAGAAACCAACGCATCTTCAAGGCTGGATCGATGACTTGCGTTGGCGGTCGAGCGTTTGCCGGCTTTGCTCCGAGCTCGACCAAGTTAAAGCAGGTCGCATCGACACCCGACCGGCCGCGCCCGACTTGGTCGACGAGGTGGACCGAACGCCTGGAAGGGTTGTTCGCACAAAGGCTTCGACGCGCCTCTATCGTGTTGGCGAGGCCTTCGATCTATACAAGTCAAATCGACGCAAACTACGGGTGTCATCGTGGCGTCCCGCGGTTCAGGTGGCATCGATGGACTGATGCAGGCTGCGAGGACCGAGTATGCCGATCGTCAGAGCTACGATGAGCATGGCCGCGGATATCAACAGGAAGACCCCGGTGCTGCCAAAATTGTCCAGGACGGCGGCGATCAGGAAGCTGGTGACCATGGCCGACAAGCGGCTGAAGGAATAGACGAAACCCACCGCCCGTCCTCGAAGCGCCGTCGGGAAGATTTCGCTCTGATAGATGTGGTAGGCGAGCGACATAAGCGACATTCCGGCGGAGACCATGGCGCCGATGAAGATGAACATGATAATATTGGAGTGCTGGGTCATCCGGGTCATCAGCAACCCGAAACCCGAGGCGACCAAGGCGCCGGTCACGATCAACCATTTGCGCTCTACCTTGTCGGCAAAGAGGTAGAACAGCAGCGGCGCGGCTGGCCCAACGAACGCGATCGTCGCAGAATACCCAAGTGATCGGGGAACGGTGATGCCTTGCGAAACCAGGAGCGTGGGAAGCCAGTTGCGGAGGCCGAAATAGCCGATCACCTGAAACAGGTGAAAGATGACCAGCGCGATCGTGCGGCGTCTCAGTCGGGCGGTCCAAAGGGCGGCAAACGTCGATTCTGCGGGATGAGCGACCTCGTTGCCCGGTGTCGGGGCGACCGGCGGGGGCAAAGGGGCTTGCACCGCAACTCTCGCCTCGATTCTCGACAGTGTCCGGTCGGCTTCGCCTTGCCGGCCGTGGGCGGCTAACCACCGTGGGGACTCCGGCAACTCGCGGCGTATGAACCAGATGAGGAGCGCGCCGATCGCCGGCACGAAGGTGAGCCACCGCCAGCCCTGGATGCCAAAGAAATTGCCCGGGATCAGCATCCAGGCGAGTCCACCGGCAAAGGGAGCCGCCAGATACTGTATCGAGGCGCAAACGGAGAAGGCGCGTCCGCGAAACGCTCCGGGCATCAGCTCTATCAAATAACAGTCGATGGCTATCCCATCGATCCCGGCGCCGATACTGGCGAAAAACCGCCATATATCGACCCAAAGAGCAGTATTCTGAATACCCATGATTGCGGTGGCGGCCGAATAAACGAGCAACGCCACGGAGAAGACGGGTCTGCGCCCATATCGATCGGCGATCGTTGAAAACCCGACAACGCCAAGATACAAGCCGGCGAACGTCGCGGCGACAAAGGTCGCCTGATCCGTCAGGCCAAAAAACCCCGCATGGCCTCGATGGAAGATACCGACTGTCGTCAGACCGAGACCGAGCGGACCCGACAACGTCAGGTCATAGATCTCGAAGAAGGCGCCAACGGCAAGAATGACGACAAGATACCAAACGTATGCCGTCATCGGAAGGCGATCCAGCCGGGCAGCGACGTCGCCCTGCGTGCCGGTCAGATTGCTGACTGGGGCTGTGTTGTCGACAAAAACGTCCGGTGTGTTCACCCTCAATGAACCGTCCAGGCGGGTGACGCAAGAAAGGCCCTGGCGACCTCAAAAATACTCGAGAACATGGCGTCTTCCCTCTATTTCAGGCTACCAGCCCTCTTTTTATCTCGCTGCCGCTAGTCGTGCTTGGACAGCGAACTTCGGTCTTGATGCCGGCCATCGGTGTAATGGCGGTAAGCTGCACAGGAAGAGGTGTACCTGAAGACCCCTATGAACCACCGTGCGTTTGCGATACTTCCGCGTCGTCTCCCGCGATTTTTTGGCAGATCGCGCTCAAGTCTCGGCCAGCAGCGGCAACATGTCGCTTCATGAGCAACTCGGCTACGTCCGGATCCCGCGCCTCCAAGGCGTCGATGATGCGCTCATGTTCCGCAAGTCCCTTCAATCGTCGCTGATCGGACCGGGACCAGCGAGAATAGAAAGCGCGAATCACATGCCAAATCTCGCAGTTCAAAAGCCGACTTAACTCATGGTTGTCGGAGATGCGGGCAATGTCCGTGTGAAAATACTGTATCGTCGGTTGCTGCCGCGTGTCATGTCCGATGGTCCGTTCCACGACGGAGGCACGCTCTCGCAGATTAGCCCGCAACTTCGAGGTCTGTTCCGCGGTAATGATGCCAGCTGCACGCCGACAAGCCAGTCCTTCCAGGACTTCACGCACCTCATACAAGTCGGCGATCATCCGCGGCGATATGGATGCGATCCTCATCCTGGAGAATGGCGACCTCTCGATCAGGCGACGTTCCTCGAGGCGGCACAATGCCTCTCGCAAAGGAGCCCGGCCGGAGCCGAACTCGGCTGCCAGATATTCCTCGGTCACCTTCGAGCCCGGTGCAAGTTCGCCCGAGACAATACGGTCCCTAATACGTTCGACGAGGCGGCCGGACTTGCTGGCCGGTTCGATCCGCGACTCCACATTGGACTTCATCACACCCTCTCAAATTAGGATTGTCGACAACTTCTACCAAGTCAAGGGCTTCGATGGCCTGTTTTCGTCGCTGAGGCTTGACCCGGGACTAAGTGGATGCATATTGTCGACAAAACGACTGGGGGAGACTTTCATGAACGCCGAAACCGCGATGGCAAGACGTGCCCTCCTGACGCGTTTAGATCTTGTTCGTCTGGGCGGATGCCTCGCGAGTATCAGGCCGCAACGATGCCGCCCCAGGCGATGATGAGCGCACAGTGTAGTGCGTCTCGATCGAGTGTCCAAGTAGCTACGGCTTGCCGGGATGGCTTCTCCCGGGCGGAAAACGGACGTCCCTGGCTCCGTCGTCGACGATAAGACAAGCCGCTTCCGCAGGCCTCAAGAAGATGACCTCAAGTCCCCGCGTTCCTGCTTTGAGGTGCATCAGAATGGGTTTGATGCGGACATCGTCGCGGTGCCTGAAGCGAGCAAACGACGAGTAGTGAACCATGGTCCAAAAACCCGGATTTACGCGACCGATCAAGGTTCTGGTGCCGACCGGTTGCCTGGGCGCGGGCATCCTTGCGAAACACGTCGATTATGGGATAGGACGGGGCGCGAGCGTCATAGCGACCGATGCCGGCTCAACCGACAGCGGGCCGTACTACCTGGCGAACGGTGCCACGAAGTACGTCCGCGAAGCGATCACGAATGACCTGCTTGTCCTCATGCGAGCGGCGAACCAGGCGGGTATTCCGCTTCTGATTGGAACGTGCGGAACGTGCGGCACCGATGCCGCGGTCGACTGGACTGCCGAAATTTGTGTCGACGTGGCGAAGCGGCTTGGAATAAGGCCCAGGATCGCCCTTCTGTATAGCGAGCAGACAGCTGAGACGCTCAAGCTCGCCAACTCCAGGGGCATGATCCAGCCACTCGCGCCTGCCGCGCCCTTGGCGGAGGAAACTCTCGACCAGTGCGACCACATCGTCGCCCTGATGGGAACGGAACCCTATGCCGAGGCCCTGCGACAGGGCGCCGACATCGTTTTGGGCGGACGCACGACCGACACGGCCATGCTAGCCACTCTGCCGATGATGCTCGGCTGTTCCGTTGCAGCGTGTTGGCATGCCAGCAAGGTTGCCGAGTGCGGCGGGCAATGCACTGTCAACCCGCGCAATGGTGGCGTGCTGTTCACGGTGGACGACGAGGGTTTCGAGATCGAGCCTCTTGAGATTGACAATCAGTGCACACCCGAGAGCGTTTCGGCTCACATGCTCTATGAAAACAGTGATCCACTCTATCTAACCGAGCCGGGCGGTATCCTGGACGTCTCCGCCGCGGAATATGCGCAGCTCGATTGTCGGACCGTCCGGGTGACCGGGTCGCGATGGTTGGAAAAGCCCTACACCATGAAACTGGAGGGAGCCGGGTCTGGACCGTATCAGACGATTATGTTCATCGGCATCTTGGACAAGTTGGTACTCGCCAATCTCAACAAGTTCCATGACGGGATGCTGGCTTCCCTGAAGAAGCGGGTGGCACAAACCTTCGGTGACACGGCCGGTGCCTACGATATTTCATTGCGCATCTATGGTTGGAATGGCGTGACAGGCGAGGTGATGCCTGACACGACTCCGGCGCCGATCGAGGTCGGTGTCATGTTCGTGGTCACTGCCGCAACGCAGCAGCTTGCCAACGATATGGCTCGTGTTTGCAACTCGCCATTCTTCCATACGCCTCTGATGCCAGGCATCGAAATGCCAAGTTACGCCTTCCCGTTCTCGCCTGCGGAGATTGAACGTGGGCGAGTATTTGAGTTCAAGCTCAATCATACCGTCACGACGGCGCATCCCCTCGAACTCGTCAGGTTAAGCTGGAGAGACGTGAAGACCGAGCGTCAAACGACGGCAGCAGCAGGAGATCATTGATGCCGAAGTTGCAGGACGTCTGCCGCCATGTCCGGTCAAAGGCTGCTGGCCCATTTTGGGTGACCGTCGATATCTTCTTCGACAGCGTCGAGACGTTCAGGAAGTATGCCGATCATCCTGGCATTGGGCGGGAGACGTTTGCGTCGGTCTATGGCGTGGATCCAGCCCTCGTGAAGCGGTCCGTGGTCGACAGCCTGCGAATGGTGAAGATTTCCTATCCTCGCCCCCACGCCCAAGGATGGTCAGGGGAACGAGACATGCACCAAGGCCAGTCCTATGCACGAATTCTCGACCTGGAATTGACCTGAAGATGTGCCGGACCGTGTCTACCGGTTGCTGTAAGCCGCGAGGGGCGATCGATCCACCCGTTATGAGATAATCATGTCGACGCGATGCTGGCACTTCCTCATCTCTTCTCTTTGGTCGTAGCGGCGCGTGTAAGTAGATAAGATAAAATATACTAGGGAAAATAGAGGACGTCTTAAAATGATCGTAAGCATCATGGGTAGGCTATGCAGTTCGTGCTATGCGACAGGGAGCGCAGGCTGCTTAGCGGCTCTGCTGACGTCGGCGGCGATGGCGCAGGATGTTGCGCAGCCGAATGTCAATGCGGGATTGCAGCAGCTGGCCCAGTCTACCTCGCCGTCGACCGCTCTGTCATCGGTCGTGGTGCCGCCGACGCCCCCATCGGCGCCCGATCCACGTTACGACCCGCTACAAGTTCACTGGGGCGTACCGATTCCTCCCTCCCAGGACGGGTTGACGCACAACTTGTTCGGGCTTGGGCAAGTCCTCAACGATGCAGGTATCGGCTATCTGTCGAACACGAACTCGGTCTTTGCAGATAATCTGTTGCGGCACGGACTGCCCTTGGACAACGCCAGGGGGAACCAGCTTTATGCCGGTCAAGAACCGACGGCCCTCACGGTCAACTATCTGTTCGTGCTCTTCGATCTGAACCGGTATGGCATACCGGACGGGCAGATCGCGGTCGGTGCCGTTTACAGCGACACCGACTGGAACCCCTTCGGGCCTCGCGAGACGGGTATTTCGACGGCGTCCTACTATCAAACCTTCTTCAACAGGGCAGTCGAGGTCAAGCTCGGCTACTTAGGCAACAGCCTAGAGTTCATCTCCACCTATGTTGCGGGTAACACCCAAGGCGGCGTGTTCGGGCCCAACGCAAGCATCCCGACTGAGGAGGGCGAGAACAACGTCCTTTTGCCCACGCCTGGGATCGACGTGAGATTCAATCTCAGTCGGCACTTCTATAACAAGGTCGGCGTGCAACGCGCCATAAGTCCGGATGGCACGGTGGCTGAAGTCAATCAGGACGCGGCATCCGTTCGCTTCCAGGTTCCAAACTCGGGCGTCTTCGTCATCGACGAAACCGGATATCAGGTTGCCGCGGCTCCGGGAACCCTGCGGACTTGGATACGCGCGGACGCGAACTACACATCGAGCAACTACAGAGAATACGACGCGATCAAAGGCTTGACACCTAAGCGTGGAGACCATGAATATGGTCTTTATTTGTTGGCGGATCAGCAAATACTACAGACGGCGCCGCATACCGGGACGGCCGCCCGGGGAATTTACGTCGGCGCTTCCGCCATGTATGCGCCGCCCGAACTCAATCGGTTCAGCCAGTATTACGAAGCGCGAATCTATGGTGTTGGTCTCATACCCGGCCGACCGTTGGATCTGGTGACCGGCGTCATCACCGATAACGTCTTTAGTGGCTATGCCGTCAAGGCCGCCCGGAGATCCGGACAGCTCGCGCATTCCGACAGTAAGCAATATACCCTGGCTTACGGTGTGCACGTGTATCGCGGCATAAACATCAATGCCTCACTCAGTTACGTGGACCATCCGACCAGCGTGACCTACAACGGCAGCACTGGAAGCGCACTGAATATTCTGCTGGGTACGGTGACGTTCTTCTAGCAGGCCGGTCACAGCGGGCACCAGATCGCGGTCATGGTCGGCGTCAGTCGCTACACGGTCGCCGAAGATCTGCGCCGTGCCACGGTGATGGGCATCACTTGGCCGATGCCGATGACGCTCGACGATGCGGCGCTCGAGCGCAAGCTGTTCACCCCGCCCTTCACGGCGGGAGTGGAAAAACCCTGGTCTGACGGACCGCCCTCGGGATCAGTCCCGCTAAGGGATGTAGGAAGGGGTGGGCGACGGACTGGACGATCAAGCTTGAGGCGCGAAGTGGCTGGGGCGAGGTGGAGACCATCGAGGCTGCCTGCTTCAAACGGTGTGTCGTGGGCCTGACGGCGGAGGAGGCCGGGCTTTCGCTTGCTGAAGGCAAGGAGCTTCTGGCCGAACTTCAGCGGCTCATGCTCCAGACCCAGAGGAGAGAATATGCGGTGTGCAAGCGGGTCTGCCCGGAATGCCTGAAGCTACGGCGGCAGCGCGATTGCCGGACGCGGACCGTCCAGACGCTGTTCGGAACGGTGGTGGTGGATGCGTGGCGGTGCGCCCTGGCGCCGAAACATGCCGATTATTCGCTCAAGACCATGCGCGCTGCTCTCGTGGAGCAGGGTCGGCAGCGTGGGGGGCCGCTGACGGTCATGAGCGATGGTGAGGCGGCGCTGCCGACCCTGGTGCGCGCCGCGACCGGCGAACCGGTGCGCCACATCCTCGACTGGTCCCACCTGTCCATGCGGGTGCGACCGATCGAACAGGTGCGGCTCTGACTTGCAGGCCGCCATCTGCCGGAGCGGACCTACGCACGCAACAACTTCGATGCCATTGTCAAAAACCATCGCCGCTACCACGAGAAGCGGCCCGTCTCGACCTCCAAGGCGGAAGGATGCGTCGACGAGATCGCCAACCCGCGCTTGGGCAGGAAGCAGCGCATGCGCTGGTCACCACGCGGCGCTCATCGTGTCGCTGTGGTCAGAGCTGCCGTTAGCGCATCGACGTAGAGGCGTTTCATAAAGCCAGTGTGGCACGCCATCGGGATCCGCAGAAGTGGCGGCTTAGATCAAGAGTGGGAAAGCATGCGGTCCAAGTGGCGGTAGATCGGCGGAACCTTGATGCTGGGCCTGGTCGCCGGCGAAATCGAGGTCCTTTGCGACGCAGGACAGTCGAACGGACAGGTTGGTGCGGTCGAGATAGACCACGAACAGTTGGCCTCAGATATAGCGCTTCACCCGGTGCCGGTTCACCGGCAACGAGCTTACCGAGGCGCTTGCTCGCCTGTGGCCGCATCAAGTCGCGGCCGGCGACGACCCTGAACTATCAATCCGCCTGAGCGCCAAGGAGAGACGACATGCCGTTCCGCCGCAGACGCGTCCTGATGCTGGGTTCCGCTTTGCTGACCGGAGTGGCCAGTAGGGGCGCCGCGGCCGACGACCAGCCGGTGCCGCGGTCGATCGGCACGGAGCGGCCCACGATCGACGTGCCCCCGGGTGCGACCGACTGCCACCACCACATCTACGACGACCGCTTCCCTGTGGCACCCGGAGTGACCTCCATGCCCGCCAATGCAACGGCGCAACAGTACCTGCTTGTGCAACGCAGGCTCGGCACAAGTCGGCACGTCGCTGTCCAGCCATCCGCCTACGGCGTGGACAATAGCTGCCTGCTCGATGCCCTGCGGCAGTTTGGTCCATCAGCCCGCGGGATCGCCGTCGTGAACATCGACGTGGCCGACGACGAGTTGAAGCGGCTGAACGAAGCCGGGGTCCGTGGCATACGCTTCAACTTCGCGCCGGCCGGTGCGACTACCCGGGAAATGATGATGCCGCTCGCCCGCCGCATCGCAGGCATGGGATGGCACGTCCAGCTTCACGCGACCGCGGACGATATCCTGGCCATGAAGGACGTGTTGTCCGCGCTTCCCTGTCCCCTTGTGATCGACCATATGGGGCGCCTGCCGGAGCCGGCAGGCACCTCGCATCCCGCCTTCGCGCTTCTCTTGACACTGCTTGGGGCAGGCCGCGCGTGGGTGAAGCTGTCGGCGCCCTATGCCGATACGAAGGTCGGCGCCCCTATCTATGCCGACACGAGCGCCGTCGCACGAGCCTATGTGAAGGCGGTGCCGGGCCGCGTGCTCTGGGGTAGCGACTGGCCGCATCCGTCCAAGTCGGCGAACCACAGGCCGGACGATACCAAGCTGCTCGACCTCTTGGCGGACTGGGCGCCGGATGCAGAGGAACGCCATCGCATCCTGGTCAAGAACCCATCGGCGCTCTTCGGATTCCCTTCCTAGGCGCCCCGCCGCTTACCGTCCGTTCTTCGCCCGCCACGTCTTATACCGCCGAGTCTATGAAGCGACCTGTCTGATCCAGGGATGGTCGCAAAGGGATCGGAGCCGGTCTGGCGTGAGGCGGTTCCAGGCGTTGCAGGCGGCATCCGTGACGGCTTGCTGGTCGGCATGCAGACGATGCGACAGGAAGCGTTCGCGGAGGTAGAGCCAGACGCGCTCGACCGGGTTCAGCTCGGGCGCGTAGGGCGGCAGCTTCACGAGGGTGACGTCCGGCACCTGCAGCGCCGCGGCGACGTGCCAGCCGGCGCCGTCGAGCACCAGCACTGCGTGGACGTCCGGCGCCAGCTGCCTGGAGAAGCCGCGGAGGAACACGCGCATGGCCTTCGAGACAGTTGGCGGCGAAGATGTAGGCGCGCAGCCACCAGCGGTGGCGCACGCGGCCCTACTGCTCCACTCCGGCTTCGTCCTGGTGACCTGACCCCTTGGATGCCCTCAGTCTGAAGTAAAATCCGTCAACCGGGCGCAGCCAGGCGATGACGCTGCGTGTCGGCCGGTCGCAGAGCCTGGCGCTGCCGCTCGCCGAGCTTTCGGGCTGGTACGATCTCAGC
>CAXUCM010000073.1:0-11823 GCA_964249315.1 uncultured Acetobacteraceae bacterium
AAAGCTGATCAAGACCGCTTTTCTTGATCAGCCTCCCGTCCTGTAGGGCGATAAGCCATTTCGCGAGGTCGATGGAGGTCGTTCGGATTCCCGCGGCGGGACGCAGGTATTCCGGCAACGCTTCGTAGCGGGTGTGCAGGACGTCGCTCTTTTCGACGCCCGTTGTCTGCGTTCCCGAGGTCAGCAGCGGCAAATAGGTGTAGAGCGAGGCTACGTGAGGCGTGACGTCGGTGGTGTCGCCGTAGCTCGTGTCTCTCATGCCGACACGGTCGAATTGTTGCTGCATAAAGCGGGTGAAGGGTTCGCCCGTAAGTTTCGCTATGATCTTGCCCATGATGACGTAGTTTGTCTGCGTGTAGACAAACTGCGTTCCAGCGGTGAACTGCAGCGGAAGCGTCTTCACCTTTGCCCAGGCACCCTCCGGTGTTCGGTCGCCGATCAGCCGAACATTGTCATCTACGATCTCTGGCACGCCGGAGGTATGGGTGAGGATCTGCCGGACGGTGATGTTCCGCCACGTTGCGGGAAACCCATCGAGATACCTTGTAAACGGAGCGTCCAGATCGAGCTTTCCGGCTTCAACGAGCTGCTTGATGCGGAATACCGTTCGATCCGTTACGGGTACGGAGTTCTCGACATTGGCCAAGCCGTAAGCACCGGTAAAAACGATCCCGTGCTGCCGATGTTCATGGTGCTCGCAAGCGTGATGAAGGCAACAGCCAGCTGACTGTTTCGCATCGTCGTCGAAACCTGCAAATGGATTCTCAAGGCTGAGCCTTGAGCGGGTCCGGGGCAGCGCCCTGGCCTTCGAAGCGTCAGCGACCCGTCCAGACGGCCTTTCGCTTCTCGACGAAGGCGCGCATGCCTTCGGCCTTGTCGTCGGTGGCGGCGAGGCCCTGGAACAGGCGACGCTCGAACTGGACGCCCTGCGCCAGGCCGGTCTCGAAGGCCGCGCCTACCGCCTCCTTGTTGCCGATCGCGGCAAGCGGTGCCATCTCGGCGATCGTCCGGGCCGCGCCGAGCGCCTCGTCGATCAGGGCGGCGGCCGGCACGATCCTCGACACCAGGCCGGCCCGTTCGGCCTCGGCGGCATCCATCATGCGGCCGGTCAGGCACAGATCCATCGCCTTGGCCTTGCCGACCGCGCGCGCCAGGCGCTGCGATCCGCCCATCCCGGGGATGATGCCGAGACGCACCTCGGGCTGGCCGAACTTCGCGGTGTCGGCGGCGATGATGAAGTCCGCCATCATCGCCAGCTCGCAGCCGCCGCCGAGGGCGAAGCCCGACACGGCGGCGATCCAGGGCTTGCGCGTCGCCGCCAGCGTGTCGAAGCCGGCGAAGAAGTCGGCGCCGTACATCTCGGCGAAGCCCAGCGACTGCATCTCCTTGATGTCGGCGCCCGCCGCGAACGCCTTTTCGCTGCCGGTCAGCACGAGGCAGCGCAGCGAAGGATCGGCCTCGTAGGCGGCGAAGGCTGCGATCAGATCGGCCAGCACCTGCGCGTTGAGCGCGTTCAGCGCCTGCGGCCGGTGCAGCCGGATCAGCAGCACCGCATCGTGCGGCTCGGTCAGGATCGTCTCAAAGGGCATCAGGCCTGGCTCCCGTCGGGCTATGCCCGATCCGATCAGTGTTGCGTCCAGCCGGTGTAGCTGGACAGGTTGGCGCTGGTGATCAGCTTCGGCGTCATCAGGATGACCGGCTGCGCGGGCCTGGTGCCGTTCATGATCGACGCGGCGTTCTTCAGCGCGAGCTCGCCCATCGTGTACGGGTCCTGCGAGGCCGAGGCCTTGATCATCGCGCCCGAGGCCTGCAGCGCCGAGACGATGTCGGGCGCGCCGTCGACCGAAGTGATGACGATGCCGGAGCGATGCGACTGCTTGGCGGCGAGTTCGGAGCCGATCGCCTGCGGGTCGTTGATGCAGAACACCCCGGCCACGTCCGGATAGCGGATCAGGTAGCCCTGCATCACCGCCAGCCCGCCCTCGCGCGAGCCCTTGCCGTCCTGGTCCGAGGACAGCACCTTGATGTCCGGCGACTTCGCCAGCACCTCCCTGCAGCCCTTGACGCGATCGGTCACCGAGGAGACCTGCGGACCGTTCTCGATGATGACGTTGCCGCGGCCGCCGATATCGCGGACCAGCGCCTGGCACGACAGGCGGCCTGCCTGGACGTTGTCGGTCTCCACCGTGGCGTCGGCACCCGTGGCGCTGACATCGGCGGCGACCACGACGATGCCGGCCTTCTGCGCGCGCTTGATCGCCGGCAGGATCGCGTTCGGATCCACCGCGTTGATGATGATGACGTTCACGCCCGAGGCGATGAAGTTGTCGACCTGGGTGAACTGCTTGTTAAGGTCGTAATCCGCCGAGGACGATACCACGCGCACGCCTGGGTTCATCGCGCGGGCCGCATCGGTCACGCCCTTGGTCAGCGCCACGAAATACGGGTTGCCGAGCGAGCCGAGGGTGACGCCGACGGAGTCGAGCGTCCTGGCCATCGCCGGCGCGGCGAGAAGGCCGAGCATGGCGATACCCGCAAGCAAGCTTGTCTTGAACATCGAGGCGTTTCCTTGGCGGAGTAGATTGACTAGGTGCGCGCGCCGCCCTGCTGGCGGAAGCGGTCGAGTGCCACGGCGCCGATGATCACCAGCCCCTTGACGATGAACTGCCAGATGTCGGAGACGCCGACCAGGATCAGGCCGTTGGTCAGCACCGCGATGATCAGCGCGCCGATCAGCGTGCCCCAGATCGAGCCGACCCCGCCGACGAACGAGGTGCCGCCGAGGATGACGGCGGCGATGGCGTCGAGCTCGTAGCTCTGGCCGAGCTGCAGGCCGTTCGCCGCGTACAGCCGCGCCGAGGACATCACCCCGCCGAGGCCCGCGAGCGCGCCGGACACCGCGTAGACGAACAGCAGGATCAGCGGCACGTTGATGCCCGACAGACGCGCGGCGGCCGGATTGCCGCCGACCGCGTAGATGCGCACGCCGAGCACGGTGCGCTTGAGCACGAACCACGAGACCAGGATGATCGCGACGGCGATGATCGCGAGCCACGGGATGACGATGGCGGACGAGATCGCGAGCCCGTCATTGCCGATCCAGGCATAGTTCAGGTTCGGATTGAACACGGTGTTGTCGGCACCCATCAGCCGGGCGAGGCCGCGCACCGCGGTCAGCGAGCCGAGGGTCACGATGAACGGCGGCAGCTTGCCGTAGGCGATCAGCGCGCCGTTGACCAGGCCGATGCCGAGCCCGATGCCCAGGCAGACCGGGATCGCCAGCAGCCCCCCGCCCGCCGACCAGAGCGAGGCGATCAGCGCGCCCATCGCCGAGGCCGCAAGGATCGAGCCGACCGAGAGATCGATGCCGCCGGTCAGGATGACGAAGGTCATGCCGGAGGCGAGCACGGTGTTGATCGCCGCCTGCTGGGCGACGATGGAAAGGTTCTGCCCGCTGAGGAAGCGATGGCCGCCGAGGAAGTGAAAGCCCAGCGCCAGGATCACCAGCACCGGCAGCATCCCCGCCCCCTGCAGGGCGGCGCGGACCTGCACCTGGCGCGCCGACAGGCCGGCGCCTCCGACCGGGGGGAGCGTGTCGATGGCGGTCGCGGATTGCGGCGGCACCAGGGTCTGATCGGTCTGCTGCATCGGGATCGTCCTTACGCCGCCATGCCGGCTGCGTGCGCCATGATGTTTTCCTGGTTGATCGAGATCCCGTCCGGGCCGCCGACGATGCCGGCGATATGACCCTCGCGCATGACCAGGACGCGGTCGCAGATGCCGACGATCTCGGGCAGCTCGGAGCTGATCACCAGGATGGCGATGCCGCGGCGCGCGAGCTCGTCGATGATGCGGTAGATCTCGGACTTGGCGCCGACATCGACGCCGCGTGTCGGCTCGTCGAGGATCAGCACCTTGGGACCGGTCTCCAGCAGGCGCGCGAGCAGGATCTTCTGCTGGTTGCCGCCCGACAGGCTGCCCACCGAGACCAGCGCGCTCGCGGCCCGGACGCGCAGGTTGCGGAACGCGTCGCGGGCGCGGGTGCGACCGCGCGCGCGGTCGAGCAGCACGCCGCCGGCGGCATCGCGGCCGATCACGCCGAGATTGATGTTGGCGCCGCAGGACATGTCGAGGAACAGGCCGAGCGCCTTCCGGTCCTCGGTCAGGTAGGCGATGCCGAGCGCCAGCGCCTGCGCCGGGTTGCGGACCTGGATCTCGCGTCCTTCCAGCCGGATGCGACCGCCGGTCCTGCGATCCGCGCCGTAGATCAGCCGGGCGAGCTCGGTGCGTCCGGCGCCGACCAGTCCGGCGAGCCCGAGCACCTCGCCCCGGTTGATCGAGAACGAGCAGGGTGCCACGCGGCGTCCGCCGTCGGTAAGACCGTGCACCTCGAGGACGACATGCGGATGCACCGCGTCGGGGTCGTGCTGCTTGGTGTAGAAGCTCGACAGGTCGCGGCCGACCATCATCCGCACGATCGATTCCGCGCTGATCTCGTCATGCGTCAGCGAGCCGGCATAGCCGCCGTCGCGCAGCACGGTGACGCGGTCGGCGAGCTCGTACACCTCGGCCATGCGGTGGCTGATATAGATCAGCGCGATGCCCTCCGAGCGAAGCTGGCGCACCAGCCGGAACAGCTGCTCGGTCTCGCGCGAGGACAGTGCCGTGGTCGGCTCGTCGAGCACCAGGATGCGGCTCTCGCCGTGCAGGGCGCGGGCAATCTCGACCATCTGCTGCTCGGCGATCGACAATCCGCCGACGATGCTGCGCGGCCCGAACGGGGCGCCGAGGCGCTGCAGGATCGGCGCGCATCGGGCCGCCATGGTCTTGCGGTCGACCTGGTAGCCGGGCCGGGTGAGCTCGCTGCCCAGATAGATGTTCTCGGCGACGGTGAGGTTCGGCGCCAGCGCCAGCTCCTGGTAGATGATGGCGATGCCGGCGCGCTTGGCGTCGTGCGGGCCGTGGATGGCGACCGGCCTGCCGTCGATCAGGATCTCGCCGCCGGGATCGGCGCGGTGCGCGCCGGAGAGGATCTTCATCAGCGTCGACTTGCCGGCGCCGTTCTCGCCCATCAGCGCGAGGATCTCGCCGCCCCACGCCTGCAGCCGGACGTCGCGCAGCGCCCGCACGCCGGTGAACGTCTTCGAGATACCGCGCATCTCCAGCGCCGGCACGGCGGCTGTCGACTCCATCCTGGCCACGATGCCCCCGAATTCACGTCGTTTCTGGTTGCGGCAATCAAGCGCCCGCGGCCCGGTTTGCGCAAGGGCCGCCAACCGCGCGGTCCACGCGAGCGCCCCGAGGCGTCACACGCACCGAGGCTCGACGCCGGGCCTGCGCGGACGACCGCCGGCCCTTTGCTGATGATCCGCCTGCCCGGCCGGCCATGGCCGGCCGTTGCGGGAGCGCCGGTGCGGTGCCATCCGTGCATCTTGCCAAGGCACAAAGCGGGACGAAATCTGGGCAGGCGCCGCCTCGATCACGCCGTCGCCCGGCATCCGGCGGCTTGAAGGTAATGGCATGACCCTTGCAGGGTGCTTGCCGCGGTCCGCAAGCAGGCGTCGTTGACGCATGTCGCTTCGAGAACCGCAAACGAGCTTCTCGTGGCATGCGCGTATCGGCTTCAGGCAAGCAGGGAGTATCGAAGTTTGCCACCACGATGTTTCGCCTCGTCGGCCGCCAAGTCGGCGCCGCGTGGTCGTTCTCTGTTGGGCGTCCCGCATCTCGCACATCGTCATGCGCGCACGGCCTGACGCCGCCCTGCACGACATCTCCGACATCGTTTCCGTTCCACTATGATGGCGATTGCCGAAAGCCGGCTTGGGAATTTTCTTCCGGCCTCCTGCCGGGCTTGTTTTCGGTCCTCGAAAAATTCCACGGGATTTGCGGCAAGTTTCTCTTTCCTTGGCAAAGTCTCATGTTGCAGGCGCAAGATAACCGCGTCTAGCATTCCGGAGCCCGTCCGGATCGATGACGATCCGCACGAGGATACGGGTGACGAGATCGATGCGGGATCTGCTGTTGAAGATTGCTCGAACGGATCCGTGCGCGTGCAGCGCGGCGGACTCGGCGTTTGCATCTGTCCGGAACCGCGTATGAGCCGGCCGATGAGCGCCGCTCGCCTCGTTACCACCGGCTTGTCGCTGGCCCTGATCGGCCGCACCGCGTGGGCGCAGGATGTCGGCACGCCGCAGCCATCGACCGTGCCGCAGCCGCAGATCGTCGGACCGACGCCGGTCAACGGTGCGGCGCCGCCGACGGCGCCGAACGGCATGCAGCCGGGCGACCTGTTCACGCTGAACCGGCCGCTTGCCGGCCCCGGCACCACGCTCGCGAACGCCGGCATCTTCCTCAAGGGCTTCTATGAGGGCACGGATTACGGCGTCGTCTCGGGCGGCCTCGAGCGCGCCGACATCTTCTACAACGAGGCCTATTACGGCGCCGATCTCAACCTGGAGAAGATGCTGGGGATGACCGGAACCGTGGTGCACCTGACGCTGGACAGCCGTTTCGGTGGCATCCCGCAGGGCGTCAACGACCTGACCGGCAGCGCCCTCGGCAACCTGCAGGGCGCGGGTCCGGACAACAAGACGAGGTTGAACGAGTTCACGTGGGACCAGCATCTGCTCGGCGACAAGATCCGCTTCGTCGTCGGCCGCACGACGCTCGCGAACTATTTCGGCGGTGAATTCCTATACTGCCAGTTCCAGCCCTCGATCTGCAGCAATCTCCAGCCGTTCAACTGGTCCGCCGACAGCAACAACCCGTTCTGGCCAATCGCCACCTGGGCCGGCGAGATCGGCTTCTTCCCGACGTCGACCCTCTATCTGCGCACCGGCGCGTCCGAGGAAAACCCTTCGCAATACGACCATGCCGGCTTTCCGTGGGATGCGCAGTGGGGCACGCGCAACGCAACCGGCTTCTTCCTCCCCGTCGAGTTCGGCTACCAGACCGATGCGTTCAAGACCCGCTACAATGCTCATTACGATGTGGGCTTCTACTACGACAGCTCGACCTTCACCGATCCGCGCTACAATACCTCCGGGCAGAGGCTCACCGAGGATGGCGGCGTCCCCGGCACGGAAGGCCGCAGCGCGGTCGTCTACGGCCAGGTCGACCAGGTGATCTACCGGCCCGACGCGCACAAGCCGCAGAACGTGACGCTGTCCCTCGGCGCGCAGTTCACCGTGTCCGGCCATGCGCTGGTGCAGTCCTACTACCAGGTGGCCCTCATCGCCCACGGCACCTTCCCAAGCCGCCCGAGCGACAGCGCCGGCCTCCTGCTCACCCAGAGCCTGCTCAACCATCGTGTCGTCGGCGCGCTGGACGACCGGATCGCGGCGGAGGGCCTGTCGGGCAACATCTCCGCGACCGAGGAGATCGCCGAGCTGAACTACGGCTTCGAGTTCGCACCCGGCGTGCAGATCAAACCCTATATCGACTACACATGGCATCCCGATCAGAGCCTGTTCGATGTCGCCACGGTCAATCCGGACGTGCATCACGCGGTTGCGGTCGGCTCGCAATTATCCATCCTGCTCAACGACGCGCTTGGCCTGCCGTCATTCTTCCGGGACAACTGAAATGCAGCCAGCCCTGTCTTCGACGACCCCGCCGCCCTTTCGCCTCGTGATCCTTGCCGTCCAGCACGTGCTCGTCATGTATGCGGGCGCGGTGGCCGTTCCGCTGATCCTCGGCGCTGCCCTCAAGCTGCCGCGCGAGCAGGTGGCCATGCTGATCAACGCCGACCTGTTCGCCTGTGGGCTTGCGACCTTCGTGCAGGCCTTCGGCATCGGCCCGGTCGGCATCAGGCTTCCGGTGATGATGGGCGTCACCTTCGCCTCGCTGTCGCCGATGCTGGCGATGGCGGGCAATCCCGCACTCGGGCTGCCGGTGATCTTCGGCTCGGTGATCGCCGCCGGCGTCTTCGGCTTCCTCATCGCTCCGTTCATCAGCAAGCTGCTGCGCTTCTTTCCCGCCGTCGTCACCGGCTCGATCATCACCGTCATCGGCATCACCCTGATGCGTGTCGGCATCAACTGGATCGGCGGCCGACGCCCGAGTGCTCCCGATTTCGGCGCGCCGGGCTATGTCGGCGTCGCCGCCCTCGTGCTCGCGATCATCCTGCTGCTGCTGCGCTTCGCCGCCGGATTCCTGCGCAATACCGCCGTGCTGATCGGCATCGTCGTCGGCTACGTCATCACTCTCACGCTCGGCTGGGACAGTTTCGCCGGGCTGCAGTCGCAGCACTGGGTGGCGATCGTCTGGCCGTTCCAGTTCGGCCTGCCGCGCTTCGACGCCGTCTCCTGCCTGTCGATGTGCCTGGTCATGATCGTCGTGATGATCGAGAGCACCGGCATGTTCCTCGCACTCGGCACGCTGGTGGGCAAGCCGATCCAGCCCACCGACCTCACGCGCGGGCTGCGCGGCGACGGCATCGGCACGATCATCGGCGGCGTCTTCAACACCTTTCCCTACACATCGTTCTCGCAGAATATCGGCCTCGTCGGGGTGACGGGCGTGACCAGCCCGATGGTCTGCGTCACCGGCGGCATCATCATGCTTCTGCTCGGATTGCTGCCGAAGCTGGCCTTCATCGCCGCCTCGGTGCCGCAATGCGTGCTCGGAGGCGCGGGGATCGTGATGTTCGGCATGGTGGCCGCGACCGGCATCCGCATCCTGGCGACCGTCGACTACGAAAACAACCGCAGCAACGTCTTCATCGTCGCCGTATCCATCGGCTTCGGCATGATCCCGGTGGTGGCGCCGACCCTGTTCCATGCCGCGCCGGCCATGTTCAAGACGATGCTGGATAGCGGCATCCTGCTCGCATCCATCGTCTCCGTGTCTCTGAACGCCTTCTTCAATCCGCAGCAGCTGCGGTCCAGCTACGTGCCGGTGGTCGTCGCCGATCACGCCTGACATGACCAAAGCGGCCGCGACCGCAAACAGGAGTATGCCATGCCACTGATCCGCAACAGCTACGGCAAGGGTCATGTCCGCGTGATGCGCGTCCATCGCGACGGCGAGCACAACGAGGTGCGCGAACTGACCGTGCAGACCGTCCTCGAAGGCGATTTCGGATCCGCCTACACCGAAGGCGACAACCGACGCGTGATCGCCACCGACACGATAAAGAACGTCACCTACATCGTCGCCCGCGAGGCGATGACCGACTGCGCGGAACGGTTCGGCGAGAAGATCGCCGACCGCTTCCTCGGCCGCTACGAGCAGGTGTCGCGCGCGACCGTCACGATGGACGAGACGCGCTGGCTGCGCGCCAGCTTCAAGGGCGTCCCATCCCCGCACGGCTTCACCCTCGACGGCAACGGCAAGTCGTTCGCGCAGGTCAGCAAGACGGCGGATGCGGTCGAGATCATCTCCGGCGTCACCGGCTACACCTTCATGAAGTCGACCGGCTCCGGCTGGGTCGGCTACGTCATGGACGACTACACGACCTTGGCGGAGACGCAGGACCGGATGTCGGCGACCGCCATGGATGCGCGCTGGACGTGGTCGTCCGCGCCGGCCGACTATCCCGCCGCCAACGCCGCGATCCTGAACGTGATGCTGGAAGTCTTCGCCACGACCTACAGCCGCGGCGTGCAGGACAGCCTGCTGCGCATGGGCGAGGCGGCGCTGGCCGCCGAGCCGCACCTGCACGAGATCTCGATGTCCTGCCCGAACAAGCACTACCTGCCGGTCAACCTGGAACCGTTCGGCATGTCCTCCGACAACAAGGTGTTCGTGCCGACCGACGAGCCGCACGGCCAGATCCTCTGCACCGTCGGGCGCGGATGAGCCAGCGTCTCGGCCCGGCCGCGCTCTCGTCGCTCGACCAGACGGACTTCACCGAGCGCCTCGCCCACATCTTCGAACATTCGCCCTGGGTCGCCGAGCGTGCCTGGACCGCGCGGCCGTTCCGCGACGTCCAGGCCCTGCACGAGGCGATGGTCGCAGTCGTGGAGGAAGCCGGGGTCGATGCGCAGCTCGCTCTGCTGCGCCTGCATCCGGAGCTCGTAACCTCGGGGCCACTCACGGCCGCGTCGGTGCGTGAGCAGGACGGCGCCGGCCTCGGCCGCCTCGACCCGGCACGCGCGGCGGCCTTTGCCGTCCTCAATCGGGCCTACGGCGAACGCTTCGGATTTCCGTTCATCATCGCCGTGCGTGGCCAGCGGGATGCCGAGGCGATCCGCGCGGCAATGGAGAAGCGCCTTGCCCACGGCGAGAGGGAGGAACAGGCTGCCGCACTTGCGGAGGTCTACAAGATCGCGCGCTTCCGCCTCGCCGACCTCGTCGACGCGACACCGGCCGACTTCCTGACGGTCCACGTCCTCGATACGGCCCGCGGTGCGCCCGCCCGGGGACTCAACCTCACGCTCATGCGCGACGGCCACGCGCTCGGCCGCTTCGTCACCAACGAGGACGGCCGTTGCGACGCGCCGCTGCTCTCCGGCACCGCGTTCTCGCCCGGAATCTACGAAATCGTCTTCGACATCGAGGCGTGGCGCGCCGGCAGCTTCTACGATCGCATCGTCATCCGTTTTCGCGTCGGCCCTGCATCGGGCCATTTGCACATTCCGCTGCTTCTGGCGCCCTACGGCTACAGCACCTATCGTGGCAGCTAGCCAAGCGGATCCGCAGGGGCGAGCCTTGAATCACGACCTGTCCGAGGGTTTCCCATGCCGCTGATCTCGATCGATGCAGGACCCTACAGGTTTCGCGCGGTCGTCGAGGACGCGCTTGCGCCGAAGACCTGTGCGAAGTTTCTCAGCCTGCTGCCATACCGCCAGCAGGTCATCCACGTTCGCTGGAGCGGTGAAGGGTGCTGGATCCCGCTCGGCGAGACCGACCTCGGGATCGGCTACGAGAATCACACGAGCTATCCGGCGCCGGGACAGCTGATCCTGTATCCTGGCGGCTACAGCGAGACCGAGATCCTGATCGCCTATGGCGGCGTGCGGTTCGCGAGCAAGCTCGGCCAGCTCGCCGGCAACCATTTCCTGACCATCGTGGAGGGGACGGAAAATCTCGCCGCACTCGGCAAGCTGACCTTGTGGAGCGGCGCCCAGGATATCCTGTTTCATGTCCCTTGAAGGCGGATGTCATGCCGCGTCGCTGCGCACGATCACGTCGGCCGGGCGGCTGTCCGTCAGGACCAGCCTCACGTTGGGAAGGTCGTTCTCCTCCAGCTTGGTCGTGATCGCGGCCGAGTCGTAATCGTAGCCCTGCCAGCGTGCCGTCAGACGGGCGACGAGTTCCTTCTCGCTCGCCTCGATCATCACGGTGAGGTCGAACAGCGACGCGAGGTCCCGCCATCCCGGCCGGTCCAGGAGAAGATAGTTGCCCTCCGCCAGGACGATGCGGGTGGATCCGGCGATGATGCGCGCGCCGGCGCGGGCGATCTCGATCGAGCGGTCGAAGACCGGGACGGCGACGTCCCGGCCATCATCCAGGCGCAGGCGCTCCAGCATGGCGCGAAAGCCGTCGATGTCGAAGGTTTCGGGAGCGCCCTTGCGGGAGCGATGACCGCGCGCCTCCAGGACCAGGTCGTCGAAATGGTACCCGTCCATCATCAGGATGTCGGCAAAGCCGGGCCGGACCGCATCGATGCGCCGTTTCAGGTATTCGGTGGTGGTCGACTTGCCGGAGCCGGGCGCTCCGGCGATGGCCACGAACCGCCGTACTGCGGCCTGGTCGACCAGGAGCTCGTCGACGAGGGCGTCTGCCGTCAGATCTCTCGGCACTTCGCCACTCCCTGGATCGAAGTTAAGGTTGGGGCTCCGCCCCCATCGATCCGCTTCGCGGCTCGATCGCCAAAGG
>CAXUCM010000074.1:0-11562 GCA_964249315.1 uncultured Acetobacteraceae bacterium
CCTATGGATAAATGGATTCTCAAGGCTGCGCCTCGAGCGGGTCCAGGGCAGAGCCCTGGCCTTCGAGCCTGCGGCGCTCCTGCGTCCGAGCGTAGACGCCGACAATCGCGGCCGCGCAGCCCGAAGCCGCACCGATGCCCAGCGCCCAGCGCGGCCCGAAACGGTTTGC
The DNA here is from genome assembly GCA_964249315.1 of uncultured Acetobacteraceae bacterium. GTDB lineage: Bacteria > Pseudomonadota > Alphaproteobacteria > Acetobacterales > Acetobacteraceae > Lichenicoccus. The sequence continues at coordinate 170 of CAXUCM010000074.1, forward strand.
CGTCCATCCGACGATCGGCGCGCCGATCGGTGCCCCACCGAGCGCGACCGCGACGCGCAGCGCCATGACCCGCCCCCGCATGGCGGTTTCCGTCGAAAGCTGCATGAGGCTGTTCGTCGTATTGGTGAAGGTCACCGCCGCCACGCCGATGAAGACGAGTGCGACGGCAAAGAACCAGGTATCCGGGGCAAGTGCCGCCAGCGTGCAGCCGATCCCGAAGGTGAGGGCGCCGACCAGGAGAAGACCGAAACCCGGCCTGTCGCGGCCGGCACTCAGCAATGCGCCCGCTACCGTCCCGATCGCCATGGTCGAGGAGAGCAGGCCGTATCCGCGAGCGCCCGCATGGAAGACGCCCACGGCCATGGTCGAGATGAAGATCGGGAAGTTCAGACCGAAGGTCCCGATCAGGAACAGCATGAGCAGGATCGCCTTGAGGTCGGGCCGCCTCGACACGTAGCGAAGCCCTTCGCTGAAGCGCCCCCTGGCGTGTCGAGCCCTGGCGCTCGGACGAAGCTCCGAGGTGCGAAGGCAGGCGAGGGAGACCAGCACCGCGACGAAGGAAGCGCCGTTGATCAGGAACGCCCAGCCGGTTCCGGTCGCGGCGATGACCAGGCCGGAGACGGCCGGGCCGATCATCCGCGCGGCGTTGAACGAGGTCGCGTTGAGTGCCACCGCGTTATGAAGATCCTCATCGCCGACCAGTTCGGCGACGAAGGTCTGGCGCACGGGCGCGTCGAAGGCGGCAGCACTGCCGAACAGCAGGGCGAACGCGTAGACGTGCCAGAGCTGCACGGCGCCCGAGACGGTCAGGACGCCCAATGCCAGAGCGAGCCCGCCCATCGTCGCCTGCGTCGCGATCAGCAGCGTGCGCTGGTTGCAATGATCGGCGGCGGACCCTGTCCACGGCAACAGCAGGAGCTGCGGTCCGAACTGCAACGCCATGACCAGGCCGACCGCGGAAGCGTCGTGATGGGTGAGCTGGGTGAACACCAGCCAGTCCTGCCCCGTCCGCTGCACCCAGGTGCCGATATTGGAGACGAACGCGCCGCCGACCCAAACCCGGTTGTTGAACCCCTGCAGGGACCGGAAGACGCCTCGAGGAAGAACCGTCATCGACGCTCCGGCGCCTCGCCGCCATGCGGGCGACCGAAGGGCGGCGCGAGAAGCAGCGCCATCAGCAGGACCCCCGATCCGAATGCCGCCGCATCGCCCGTGCTCCGCATGTCAAAGTCGCCGACGCCGCAGACGAAGAGGTAGGCCACGACGATGTTGAGAAAGCTCCAGAGCGCATTGACGGTCGACGAGGAGAGTCCTCGCCCTGGCGGCTTGGCGAACGGGCTCTGGAACGGCCTGCCCATCACACCGCTTACGAAGTGGGGGATCGCGTTCGTCGGGACGGCTCCGCCGAAAAAACAGGACAGGAGCGCGAGCCACGACATCCTAGGCGATCCTTGCCGGCAGAAGATCGATGATCTCCCTGCTCGTGCCGGTCTCGCCGAGCCGCGGGAAGACGTTGTTGACGCTGTGCTCGTGCGCCTCTTGGCGCCTGTCCGTCATCGCGTCGGTGGCCAGGATGACGTTGAAGCCGAGCTCATAGGCCTGACGCGCGGTGGCCTCGTCGCCGGTTCCGGTGGACACGCCGGCAATGACCAGCTGGGTCACGTGCAGGGCCTTCAGTCGGGCCTCGAGACCGGTGTTCGTGAACGCGCCCCAGCTCCGTTTCGTCACGATGATGTCGCGAGGTTGCCGATCCAGCTCCGCGATGAGGTCGGTCCATCCATCCGGAAGAGCACCTGTCTGACCCGCCGGTTGTTCCGTCCGCCCAGGGGCTCGGCCGGCGACGTTGACGAGAACCACGGCTGCAGGTCGATGACGATCAGGGCGGTGTCCGGATCGAGCCTGGTCAGTGCCACCACGTCCTCCTTCAGTCAGCAACGATCCGCCTGAGGAGTTCGACGGCTTCCGAGAGCCTGTCCTGCTCCTACGGCGACAGCCGCAACGCAAGATGGATTCTCAAGGCTGAGCCTTGAGCGGGTCCAGGGCAGAGCCCTGGCCTCGCTCCACCGTGCAGCGCCCAGCTAGCGGCCGCGACGTCGGCGCTGGTCGAAGAAGACGATGATGATGATCAGCCCGCCGGTAATCACCCGCTGCCAGAACGGGTTCACGTTGAGCAGGTTGGCGCCGTTGTTGATCGTGGTCAGCAGGATCGCGCCGAGGATCGGGCCGATCACGGTGCCGACCGCGCCGAACAGCGAGGTGCCGCCGATCACCGAGGCGGCGATCGATTGCAGTTCCCAACCGTCGCCGGTGGTGGCGACGCCGATGCCGATTCGCGAGGCGGTGAGGATGCCGGCGAAGGCGGCCAGCGTCGCCGAGATGACGTAGGCGAGGTAGATCGTCCGGCCGACGCTGATGCCGGACAGCCGCGCCGCCTCGGGGTTGGAGCCGGCGGCGAAGATGTGCCGGCCCCAGCGGGTCTGGTGCAGCAGCAGCCAGGCCGGGATCGCCACCAGGATCACCATCCAGAACAGGTTGGGGATGCCGATCACGGCGCCGCGCGAGAACGCGCCGAAGCTGCGCGGGAAGCCGACGATGGTCTGGCCGCCGGTCAGCAGCAGCCCGATGCCGCGCAACGCGGTCAGCGTCGCCAGGGTGGTGATGAACGGCGGCAGCCGCATCTGCACGATGGCGAAGCCGTGGAAGACGCCGATCCCCGCGCCCATGACGATGGTGGCCAGGCAGGCGAGCGCGATCGGGACGTGCGCCACCAGCAGCATCGCGACCACGGTGCTGGCCAGCCCGACCACAGCACCCACCGAGAGGTCGATGCCGGCGGTGATGATGACGAAGGTCTGGCCGACGGCGATGATCGTCCAGAGCGAGGCCTGGCGCATCAGGTTGGTGAAGTTGCCGGCGGTCGCGAAGCTGTCGGTGGAGACCGCGAGGATCAGCCAGAGCAGCAGCAGCAATCCGAGCAGGGTCAGGCTGAGCAGGAAGGCGAAGCGCTTGCGTGCGCCGGCCCGCGGCGCCGGCGCGGAGAGGACCTCAGACACCGATTGCCTCCTTCAGGATGGTCTCGCTCGCCACCTCGCGCGGCGCGTAGCTCGCGACCATGCGGCCGGCGCGAAAGACGTGCAGCCGGTCCGACAGGTCGCGCACCTCGGGCAGATACGAGGAGACCAGGATGATGCCCGCTCCGGCATGCAGCAGCTTGGCGAACAGCTTGTAGATCTCGACCTTGGTGCCGACATCGACGCCGACCGTCGGCTCGTCGAAGATGAACAGGTCGGCGCCGTGGCTGAGCCACTTGCCGATCACGATCTTCTGCTGGTTGCCGCCGGACAGGGTGGCGGCGAGTGCGCGCTGCGAGGCGGTGACGATGCGCATGTCGCGGATCCGCGCCGCCGCGGCGCGGTGCTCGGCGGCGGCATCCATCAGCCCGCCGCGGCCGAGCCGGTCGAAGATCGATGCGTTGAGGTTGAAGCCGACGCCGAGATTGAGGCACAGGCCCTGGTCGCGCCGGCTTTCCGGGACCAGGGCGATACCGAGATCGATCGCCTGCCGCTCGCGCCGGATGTCGACGCTGCGACCCTTGAAGGCGACCTCACCGGCGGTGCGCCGGGTGCGGCCGAACAGGCACTGCACGAACTCGCTGCGTCCGGCGCCGACCAGGCCGTACAGCCCGACCACCTCGCCGTGACGCACGTCGAGGCTGACATCCGCGAAGCCGGGCCCGCTCATCGCCGCGACGCGCAGCAGCGTCTCGCCCTGGGTGACGGCTTCCTTGTAGTGCACCTCCTCGATGGCGCGCGCCACCATGTCGCGGATCAGCGCGCGTTCGTCGGTCTCGGCGGTGACGTGGGTGGCGATCAGCACGCCGTCGCGCAGCACGCTGACGCGGTGGGAGAGCTCGAAGATCTCCTCCAGGCGATGACTGATATAGACGATGGTCACGCCCTCGGCGTTGAGGCGGCGCACCAGCCGGAACAGCTGGTCGGTCTCCTGGCGGGTGAGGTAGCCGGTCGGCTCGTCGAGGATCAGCAGTCGGGTGCCGCGCATCGCCGCGCGCGCGGTCGCCACCAGCTGCTGCTGTCCGATGGTGAGCTCGCCGAGGGGTGCGGCCGCATCGATGTGAAAGCCGAGATCGTCCAGCACGCGCTGCGCCTCGATACGCATGTCGCGCTTGCGCAGCAGGCCGGCCGCACTCCTCTCGTCGCCGAGGAACATGTTGGCGGCGACGTCGAGGTGGCGGCACAGCACCACTTCCTGATGCACCGCGTGGATGCCGAGCGCGATCGCGTCGTGCGGGCTGGCCAGCGCCACCTCCTGGCCGCGCCAGAGGATCTCGCCGCCGCTGCGCGGCGTGGCGGCGGTCAGGATCTTGATCAGGGTCGACTTGCCGGCGCCGTTCTCGCCGACGAGCGCGTGGATCTCGCCCTCCTCGAAGGCAAGGCTGACCGATTTCAGCGCGTACGTGCCGGTATATCGCTTGTCGACGTCTCGCAACTCCAGGATCGTCGCCATCGCGGCCGGATCAGTTCAGCTTCGGGTTCAGCAGTTCCTGCGAACGCGGCGTGTCGAGATTGGCCCTGGTGATCACGTTCACCCCGGTATCGACGGTCTTCGGCACCGCGAGCCCGCGCGAGGCGGCGAGCGCTGTCTTCACCCCGTCATATCCCATCCGGTACGGGTCCTGCACGATCATCGCGCTGATGGTGCCGTCCTTGAGGAAGTTGACCAGCTTCTGGTCGCTGTCGAAGGCGACCATGCTCAGCCTGGCCGGCTTGATCTCGGCGATCGCCTGACCCGCGCCCTCGCTCATGGTCAGGTTCGAGGCGAAGATGCCGACCAGGCCGGGATGCGCGGTGAGCAGGTCGTTGGCGATGTTCAACCCGGTGGTGACCTGGCCGTCGCCGATGCGCACGGCGATGATCTTCAGGTCGGGGTACTTCGCGGCGAGCTCCTCCTTGAAGCCCTTGGTGCGCTGGTCGAGCGAGCCCACGCCGGGCAGCGAGACGATGACCGCGACCTCGCCGCGGGCGCTGCCGTTCTTGCGCCTCGCCGCCTCGCCCAGCGCGTCGGCGGCCTTGCGGCCGCCCTCGACATTGTCGGTGGTCAGGAACGAGACGAACGCATCGGTATCCGCCGCGGAATCGATGCCGACGACCTTGACCGACTTGGCGGCATCGCTGATCGGAGGTCCGAGAGCCGCGAACTGCGTCGGCGAGATCACGATCGCCGCCGGGCTCTCGGAGACGGCATTCTCGAGCGCGGTGATCTGTCCGGCGATGTCGGCCTCGCTCTGCGCGCCGAGCAACGGCACCTTGATGCCGAGGTCGCGACCGGCCTTGCGCGCGCCGGCCTGCACGATCTGCCAGTATTCCGCGGTGGTGTCCTTGACGATCACCGGGATGGTCACCGACGCCGCGTGCGCGACCCCCGTCACGGCGGATGCGAGCAGGCCGAGCATCGCCAGCCACGCAGACTGTCTGATCATCCGTGCCACGTTCGCTCTCCCCGGGCAGCCGCGAGCTTCTCGTCTCGCTTGTCTCCCTGATAGGATGAAGGACGCTGCAGGCTGTCAATATTCAATCGCGCGGGTCAGCCCGCCAGCAGCCCGCGTCCGGCCAGGTTGCGCATCAGCCGGCCGATCCCGAACGACCACGGCGCCGCCGACTCCGAATGGGCGACGTGGTTGACCAGCCGGCCGAGGTGCGGCGAGGCGATCTCGACGCGATCGCCGAGCCGATGGGTGAAGCCGCTGCCGGGCTCGCCGCGATCCTGGGTCGGCGCGAACAGCGTGCCGAGGAACAGCATGAAGCCGTCGGGATACTGGTGGTGCGCGCCGATGGTCTGCGCGACCAGAGCCTCCGGGTCGCGGCTGATGCGACGCATCGTGCTGTGCCCGGTCATCCGGAAGCCGTCCTCCCGTCCGCGCACGTCGAGCTCGAGATCCAGCGTGCGGATCGTCTCGAGGCCGAACGCGGCATCGAACAGCCGCAGGAACGGACCGATCGCGCAGGAGGCGTTGTTGTCCTTGGCGCGCCCGAGCAGCAGCGCGCTGCGCCCCTCGATGTCGCGCAGGTTGACGTCGTTGCCGAGGCAGGCGGCCTTGATGCGGCCGTCCGACGCCACCGCCAGCACCAGTTCGGGTTCCGGATTGTTCCAGGCGGACGCACGCAGGATGCCGATCTCGGCGCCGAAGCCGACCGAGCTCAGCACCGGCGACTTGGTGAACACTTCCGCGTCCGGGCCGATGCCGACCTCGAGATACTGCGACCACAGGCCGGCTTCGATCAGCACCTGCTTGGCGCGCGCCGCCTCGGGCGAGCCGGGTCGCAGCTCGGACAGCGCCGCGCCGACGGCTCGCGTCAACTGCAGGCGCAACGACGCCGCCTCTGCCGGATTGCCGCGGGCGCGCTCCTCGATCACGCGCTCGATCATGCTGTCGACGAAGGTGACGCCGCAGGCCTTGACCGCCTGCAGGTCGCACGGCGCCAGCAGCCGCACGCCGTCGCTGCCGGGCTGCAGGCTCTGCGCGACCACCGCGGGCAGCGACCAGCCGCGCACATCGGGCACCGCCTCGATCGCGGCGACGGGATCGTCCCGCTCCAGCAGCGCCGAGACGGTCGGCCCGGCGGAGGTGACGTCGACCAGCCGGCCGGCGCGATGGTGCACCAGGCACGGACCGCCGCACCCGGGATCGAACACCCGGCCGAGCAGCGTGGCCCGATCGTGGTCGTGCGGCAGGATGGCGGCGCTGTCGGTCATGCTGCCTCTCGTCGGAGCCAAGGCCAGGGCTCTGCCCATTGATCCGCTTCGCGGCTCAATCGCTCGAGGCTTGGCCCTGGGAATCCATTTGTTTATGAGGAGGTTTCCAAAGGCAAGCCTTTGGTGGGGCTTGGGGCGAAGCCCCAACCTTGAGCGCAGCCTGCCGCGAAGGAGCCAGCATGACCATGCTACGCGGGATCGACCCGCTGCTCACCCCGGACCTGCTGCACAGCCTCGCTTCGATGGGCCATGGCGACCGCATCGCCATCTGCGATGCGAACTTCCCGGCCGCCGCCTGCGGGCGTCGCGTGCACTATCTCAGCGGCTCGGATGCCACCGCGGTGCTGCGTGCCGTGCTGTCGCTGCTGCCGGTCGACGACTTCGTCGCCGATGCCGCGGTGACCATGCAGGTAGTCGGCGACGCGGCTGCGATCTCGCCGGCGGTCGCCGAGTTCGCCGACACCCTGCGCGCGCACGACGCACCGGCGCCGGTCGCGATCGAGCGTTTCGCCTTCTACGACCTCGCGCGATCCGCCTTCGCGGTGGTGCAGACCGGCGAGCGCCGGCTCTACGGCAACATCATCCTCAGCAAGGGCGTCATCCGGTGAAGGATCGCGGCGCCCGGGAGCCATGACACCATGCCGATCTACGCCATCGCCGGCCGCACACCGACCCTGCCCGCCGCCGGCCGCTGCTGGATCGCGCCGGACGCGCACGTGATCGGCGACGTCGTCCTGGGCGAGGATGTCAGCGTCTGGTTCGGCGCGGTGCTGCGCGGCGACAATCACCGGATCGAGGTCGGCGCCGGCAGCAACATCCAGGAAGGTGCGATGCTGCATACCGACGAGGGTCTGAAGCTGGTCGTCGGACGCGGCGTCACCGTCGGACATCACGCGATCCTGCATGGCTGCCGCATCGGCGACGGCAGCCTGGTCGGCATGGGCGCCACCGTGCTGAACCGCGCGCGCATCGGTGCGAACTGCCTGATCGGCGCGAACGCGCTGGTGCGCGAGGACGCGGAGTTCCCCGACGGCAGCCTGATCCTCGGCGCGCCGGCCCAGCTCAAGCGGATGCTGGGCGAGGCGCAGCTCGCCGGCCTGCGCCTGTCGGCGCAGCACTACGTGGAAAAGGCCGCTGCGTTCGCCACCGGCCTGACCCGGCTCGATTGAGCCCGACGCTGCCGCCGGCGGAGCTGCATCTGCCGTTCGAGGCGGGACCGTTCCGCATGGCGCTGGGTCTGGGCAGCGTGCCGGAACGCGCCTGGATCGAGATCGACGACCAGGTTCCGGCACAGCTCGCCGAGCGTGCCGCCCTGATCGCGAACCGTCGCGATGCGACCGTCGCGGCGACCGCCGGCAGCGAGGCGATGCAGCGCGAGCTGCTCGACATGCTGGTGCAGCATCTGCGGACGTACCATGCCGGCATGAACCAGCCTCCGGCCGAACCCGGTGAGGAGCCGCTGGTGCGCATCGGCCACCTGGCGGCGGAGGATTTCTGCCTGTTGCGCGACGGCGAGGCGGGACCGGTGCTCGCCGCCGCGGTGCTCTGCTTTCCGGCCCGCTGGCGGCTCGCCGAGAAGATCGGCCGGCCGCTGGTCTCGGTGCACGCGCCGGTGCCGTTCTACCGCGAGCGCCTGTCGGGTCCGGTCGACCGGTTCCTGTCGATGCTCAGGCCGGGACGGATCGCCGCACGCCGGAACTGGTCGATCGTCGACGATGCCGCCCTGTTCCAGCCGGACGCTCCCGCGTGCGACCGCACGACGGACGCGATCACCGCGGAGAACGCGGCGAGCCGGCTGTTCCTGCGGGTGGAACGCCAGACCTTCCGGCGCCTGCCGGTCAGCGGCGCGATCGCCTTCGGCATCCGCACCCACGTGACGCCGCTCGCGGCCGTGGTCCGCCAGCCGGGCGCGGTCTCCCGGCTGCGTGACGCGCTGCAGGCGCTGCCCGCGGAGATGCAGCGCTACAAGAGCCTGCCGCCGTTCGGGGACGCCGTGCTGGCCTGTCTCGACGCCCTCGACCCCGCTCCGGAAGCGGGCGAACAGGTGCCATGCTTCGAAGGATCGCCATGCTGAAGACCATCGCCGCCGGCGTGCTGGATGTCGCCTACCACGAGAGCGGCGAGCGTCGCGGCTGGCCGGCGGTGCTGCTGCACGGCTTTCCCTACGACGCGCATGCCTACGACGAGGTGGCGCCGATCCTGGCGGCGGCGGGCGCGCGCGTGATCGTGCCGTATCTGCGCGGCTACGGGCCGACCCGGTTCCGCGCGGACGAGACGCCGCGTTCCGGCGAGCAGGCGGCGCTGGGGCACGACCTGCGCGAGCTGCTCGACGCGCTGCAGCTGGATGCCCCGATCCTGGCCGGCTACGATTGGGGCGGCCGCGCCGCGTGCGCCGTCTCGGCGTTGTGGCCGCAGCGCGTGCGCGGGCTGGTCTCGCAGAACAGCTACAACATCCAGGATGTCGCGCGATCCGGCGAGCCGAAATCGCCCGAGGACGAACATCGGCTGTGGTATCAGTACTACCTGCATTCCGAGCGCGGCCGTCTCGGGCTGAGCCGGCATCGACGCGAGTTCTGCCGTCTGCTCTGGCAGCTCTGGTCGCCGCGATGGCAGTTCAGCGAGGCGGCCTTCGAGCGCAGCGCGGCGAGCTTCGACAACCCGGATTTCGTCGATGTCGTGGTGCACTCCTACCGGCACCGGTTCGGGCTGGTTCCCGGCGATCCGACGTTGTCGCACATCGAACGCGCGTTGGCGGAACAGCCGCTGATCCCGGTGCCGGCGATCACCCTCGACGGCGCGACGGACGGGGTGATGGGGCACGCCGGCACCGCCGCTCACGCGCGGCACTTCAGGGGGCCGCACGAGCATCGGGTCATCGCCGGCGGCGGCCACAATCTGCCGCAGGAGTGCCCGGCAGAGTTCGCCCGGGCGGTGCTGGATGTTCAGGCGGTGCTGGATGTTCAGGCGGCCGGGATGCGGTGAAAGCAGCGCGTCGCCTCGTCCTGCACCGCGGCCAGGCTGGGCAGCACCTGGCCGTGCAGACATTGCAGGCGCTCATGCGTTGCGAAGAAGGCGCGATCGGTGCGATTGGATTGCAGGATGGCGGCACCGACGAAGACGCCGTCGACCTCGACGATCTCGGATTCGAGCATGGCCCTCGACCTTGCGTGCGTCCGGCGGCGATGCCGGCGGACGGATGAGCACTAGAAGATGTGGTTTGAGATTTCCACTTCTATCTTTGACAAATTCTGCCGATAACGAGATATTGCACGAAGCCAGGCGGTGTGTTCAAGCTGCGGCCCGGTGCCCATCCGGATGCACCCTGTACCGGCTCGCCCGGTCGACATGACGGGTGAGGCGGCCGCGATGGATCAACCAGCGACATCCCTGCGGCACCAGGACTTGGCCGACGCCCTTCCGCGCATCCCGATGCGCCAGGTGCTGCTGGTGACGCTCGCCGCCGGCCTCGGCTACGGGTTCGATGCCTACGCGGTGAACCTGTTCGGCATGCTGGGGCCGACGCTGATGCACGACTTTCACATCAGCGTCGCCGGCTTCGGCCTGATCGGGTCGGTGTTCCTGGTCGGCTATACGCTCGGCACCATCGTGTTCGGCGCGCTCGCCGACCGGATCGGCCGACGCGACGTGCTCGGCTGGTCGATCGTGCTGTTCGGCCTCACCACGAGCCTGGGCGGACTGACCGGCAACGCGACCCTGTTCGCGGCGCTTCGCTTCCTCACCGGCATCGGCGGCGCCGGCGAACTCGCCGTCGGCGCGCCCTACGCGATCGAGATGTGGCCCAGACGCTGGCGGGCGCTGGGCGGCGGCGGCATCGTCTTCTCGTTCTATTCGGCCGGCTACGTCGCGGCAGCGCTGGCGGCATTGATCATCGTGCCGCGTTTCGGCTGGCGCTGGACCTTCATCCTGGCCCTGATCCCTGCCCTGCTGGTATTCGCGATCCGCCGGCGCGTGCCGGAGTCCGTGCGTTTCCTGGAGGCGCGACGGGCGATGCGGCCGAGGGTCTCGCTCTGGTCGCTGGCCGGAGCCCGGCGCCGGCTCGCCGTCGGCTGGCTGCTCTACGTGCCGAACGCCTGCGGCTACTGGGGCATCACCGTGTTCCTGACCACCTTCATGGTGCGCAAGTTCCATGTCAGCGCGCAGGATGCGATCCGCTACGCACTCGCCTTCTACGTCGTGCAGTTCGTGCTGTGCTACGCCGGCCCGGCGCTGTCGGACCGGATCGGGCGGCGGCCGGCCGGCATGATCGGCGCCGTGCTGATGATCGCCAGCACCGTCGGCGCCTCGCTGGCGACGAACCTGCACGATTTCCTGCTCTGCGGCGGCGCCATGATCGGCCTGCTCGGCTGGCTGTGGGGCATCGGCGACGCCTATCTCAGCGAGTTCTTCCGCACCACGCTGCGCGGCACCGCCTTCGGCATCATGGTCGGCGGCGGCCGCGTCGTCTCGATCGCGGCACCGTTCCTGGTCGGTCTCGGCATTGCCCGGTTCGGCCCGACGATCCCGTTGCTCGCAACCGCGCTGCTCTGGCTGTTGAGCATCCTCGGCTACCTGCTCGGCCCGGAGACCGCCGGCCGGGAGCTCGAGGCGGTGCAGCTTTGACC
>CAXUCM010000075.1:0-11393 GCA_964249315.1 uncultured Acetobacteraceae bacterium
AGCAGGTAGAACACGCCGCCGACCAGGGCGCCGACCAGCGTGCCGTTGATGCGCACGTACTGCAGGTCGCGGCCGACGCGCAGCTCGAGCCGCTCGACGATCATGCGGCTGTCCCAGCCGCCGACCACGCCGCCGATGAAGCCCGCCAGCCGTTCGCGCAGCCCGGGCAGCATGCGCAGCGCCGCCGCCCGGACTGCCGCCTCGACGCGGACGCGCGTCGCCGGATCGCGGGTCAGCATGCCGCCCAGTCGCGGCAGAGCGTCGGCGATCAGCGTCACGAACCAGCCTTGCGGGCGTTGCAAGTCGCCCTCGATCATGCTCCGGGCCCGCTGCCAGATCTCGGCCGACCAGCCGCGCACGCTGTCATGACCGACCAGGCCGCGGATCGCATCGCCGACCTCGCGGCCGCGTTCCGGCTCGGTCTCGATGCGGTCGATCTCGTGGCGCACCCACACCGTGAACGCCTCGCGCAGCTCGGAGCCGGTCGGATCGGTGCGGTCGAGCTCCTGGTTCATCGCGCCGAGCACCCGCGTGGCGATCGAGCCGCCGAGCGCCCAGCCGAGCACGCGGCCGCCCTGCTCGCGCACCCGCTCCTCGATCAGCAGGCGCAACGCCGCCTCCCGGCTGCGCAGCACGCCTTTGAGCTCGCCGAGCAGGAAGCTCAGCACCTCCTGGTGGCGCTCGTTCTCGACCAGCACGCGCAGCGCGCGCGCGATCACCGGCGCCAGCGTCTCGCCGCTGAGCAGCCGCGGCAGCGTGCGCGCGAGCAACGCGCTGGCGCGGCCATCCTCGAGCCGGTCGAGCAGATGCGGCATCGCGGACGCCAGTCCGCGCCCGACGATCGCCCCGGTCTGCGGGTCGGCCAGTGCCGCGCCAAGCAGCGCCGGCACGTCCAGGCTGCCGATGGCGCGCTCGATGTCGGCCTCGGTGAAGACGTGGGTGGCGACGAAATTGCCCAGCGCGCGTCCCAGCCGTGCCTTTTGCGCCGGCAGGATCGCGGTATGCGGGATCGGGATGCCGAGCGGATGACGGAACAGGGCGGTCACCGCGAACCAGTCGGCGAGGCCGCCGATCAGCCCGGCCTTGGCGGTCGCCTGCAGCAGCCCCGGCCAGAGCCCGCGTCCGAGGGCGGTGCTGGCCAGCGTCAGCACCGCCATGCCGACCAGCAGACCGCTCGCCAGCCGGCGGTAGCGGGCCAACGCCTGGCGCGCCGCCCGATCGGGATCGATGGTCGTGCTCGTCATCGCGGCCAGGCTTAGCATCGCCACGCCGATCCAACGAGAGCGCGGCCCGGCTGCTGCCCAGCCGCTGCTGCGATGCGTCATCGCCCGGTTGCAGTGCTGCCGCAGACATGAAACGCTGAACCGGTCTGACATCTCAGCCAGGCCGGGCACGGCTGCCGCAGCGGGACCTTCTTATGAACGATCTTGCACAGACGCCGGGATCCTCGGCACCGCCATCCGACGGCAAGCTCGAGACGCTGATCGCACTCGCACAGGGCGTGGTGGAACGGCAGCGGGACGACCCGTTCGGCAATCCGGTGCTGGCGATGGCGCTGCTGGTGTCCCGCCGGCTCGACGAGGGCATCCTCACCCTGGAGGATATCGAGCAGCTGGTTCGCCGGCTGCGCGACGAGGCCTTCCTGGCTCGGGCGGCGCGCCTGCACGCCTATGTCGGCATGACGGACGGTCCCGGCCAGGGCGCCGGCGAGAGCAACCAGGACCGGCTCGGCCGGCTGGCGGCACGGCTGGTGCGGCCCGACCCGGAGGACAGCCCGGTGCCGCTGGCGCAGTTCCGCGCCGCGGTGCAGCGGGTGCGCTACGCCGCGGTGTTTACCGCCCACCCCACCTTCGCGCTGGCCGACGAAGCCTATGCGGCACTCGCCGACAGCGCCACCGGCAACCCGCATCTGCCGGACCTCGACAGCCAGCGACCGCACGTGCCGACCCTGGAGGACGAGTTCGAGCATGCCGTGGCGGCGATCCTGCGCGGACGCGACGCCGTGGACGCGCTCAACGCCGCGCTGCTGCGCGAGGCCGCGCGAACCTGGCCGCAGGCCTGGACCACGCTGAGCCCCTGTCCGCTGATCCTGGCCAGCTGGGTCGGCTACGATACCGACGGCCGCACCGACATCGGCTGGTGGGATACGCTGCGGCTGCGGCTGCGCATGAAGCTGTTGCAGCTCGAACGCGTGCACGCCCAGCTCGCCGCCCTGCAGGCGCCGCCGGCGGCGCTGTCGTCGCGTCTGGCGACCGCGATCGAGGCCGTCCGCGCGCAGATCGAGACCTGTCCGCGTTCGGCCGACCCGCAGCCGGTCGCGGCGTTCGCGTCGGTGCTGATCGATCGCCGCGAGGACGCGATCCTGGCACCCGACGCGCTGGAGCCCGCGTTCCGCGACGCCATCCATCGCGCCGCCGAGCCCGACCGGCTGGCGCTGACGGTGGCGCGCGCGGGCCTCGCGTCGCACGGCATGGCGGCCGCGCACACGCACGTGCGGCTGAATGCCACGCAGCTGCACAACGTCGCCCGCCAGCGCCTCGGCATCGCCGACAGCCCCGACAAGCCGGCGCAGCGGCGTGCCCTGCTCACCGCGATCAACGAGGCGCTCGACGCGGTGCAGCCGGTGCCGGTGGATTTCGGCTCGCTGCTGACCGAGCAGGCCTCCGCCGCCAAGCTGATGATGACGGTGGCGCAGATCGTCAAGCACGTCGACAGCTCGACACGGATCCGCTTCCTGGTCGCCGAGACCGAGAGCGGCTACACCCTGCTGGTCGCACTCTGGCTGGCGCGCTCGTTCGGCATCGAGCGACACGTCGAGATCAGCCCGCTGTTCGAGACCCAGGAGGCGCTCGAGCACGGCTCGGTGGTGATCGACGAGGCGTTGCGCTCGCGGCACTGGCGCGACTACGTGCGTTCGAGCGGTCACATGGCGCTGCAGTTCGGCTACTCCGATTCCGGACGCTATGTCGGCCAGCTCGCCGCCACCTACCTGATCGAGCGGCTGCGACTGAAGGCCGCCGACCTGCTGCGCCGTCGCGGCCTGACCGAGGTCGGGCTGATCCTGTTCGACACGCACGGCGAGAGCATCGGCCGCGGCGCGCACCCGCGCCGTCTGGCCGACCGGCTCGACTACCTCTCGCCGCCGCGCTCGCGCGCGACCTTCGAGCAGGCCGGCATCGCCTACCGCGAGGAGTGCGCCTTCCAGGGCGGCGACGGCTACCTGCTGTTCGGTACCCCGGCACTGGCCGACGCCACCATCGGCACCATCGCCGAGCACGCCTTCGCCGCGATCCGCGCCGACGAGGACCCGATCTACGACGAGCCGGACTTCTCGGCGGACTTCTTCGCCACCATCGCCACCGGGATGACCGACCTGGTCGAGGATCCCGGCTACGCCGCCCTGCTCGGCGCCTTCGGACCGTCGCTGATCGACCGCACCGGCTCGCGGCCGCCCTCTCGGCAGAGCGATGCCGGCGGCGGCGGTGCCCGCATCACCCATCCGCGCGAGCTGCGCGCGATCCTCAACAACGCGATCCTGCACCAGCTCGGCTGGTGCGCGAACACCCTGCAGGGGCTGGGGCTGGCCGCCGCGCGCCACCCGGAGACGTTCGAGGATTTCCTGCTGCGCAGCCCGCGCTTCCGACGCGCGCTCGACTTCGCCGGCCACGCGCTGGCGCATTCGGACAGCGACGTGCTGCGCGCCATCGTGCTGACGCTCGATCCCGGCGTCTGGCTCGACCGCGCCGCGCACGAGGCGGATCCGCAGCGGCGCGACGCGCTGGTGCTGCTGGCGCGCGGGCTCGAGCGGCTCGATCTGTGGGCCTCGACGCAGTCGATGTTCCGGCGCATCCAGGCCGATCATCTGGCACTCCGCGTCGCATGGCCGGACGCGCCGCGCATGCAGCTCAAGGAGATGCTGCTGCACGCGACCCGGCTCGCGCTGATCGAGCGGATCTGGCTGCTCTCGACGCGAATCCCGTACTTCTCGCCGCGGCACGGCTTCAGCCGGCAGGACGTGGACGCGCAGATCCTGCGCCTGGAGATCCCGGCGGCGTTGAAGCAGCTCACCGAGATCTTCCCGCCGGCGCCGGACCATTCGATCACGCTGGACTTCCGCGAGACGCGCGGGCCGCGTGCCGATCACGCCTACTCGCGCGAGAACGAGGAGATCTTCCGGCCGATGCGGCGCCTGTTCGAACTGGTGCGCGAGATCAGCATCGCCGTCATGCACGATGTCGGCGCCTTCGGCTGATACGGTGAGGCGCGACGCGCCGCGCGCCCGACGCTGGCGCCTGCTGGAGGATCCGCCGCCCCGGGCGACGCCGCTGCCGGTGGAGCCCGGCATCCGGCGCATCGTCGCACCCAACCCGTCGCCGATGACCTATCACGGCACCAACAGCTGGCTGGTCGACTGGGCCGACGGCACCGTGCTGATCGATCCGGGTTCGGAGGACGGGACCCATCTCGACGCCATCGTCGCCGAGGCGCGCGGGCGCCTGACCCATATCCTGGTCACCCACACCCATCGCGACCATCTCGACGGCGCGCGCACCCTGTCGCGCCGGCTCGGCGTCCCGACCGCGGGCTACGCGGTCAGCGACGACCCGGAGTTCGACGCCGACATCAAGCTCGCCGACGGCGCGCGCATCGGCGGCCTGACCGTGCTGCACACGCCCGGCCATGCGATGGACCATCTCTGCTTCCTGCGCGACGGCGGCGTCATCTTCAGCGGCGACCACGTCATGGGCTGGTCGACCTCGGTGGTGCCGCCGCCGCCGTACGGCGACCTGTCGCTGTTCCTGGCCAACCTGGAGCGCGTGCGCGACCGCCGCGACCGGCTGATGCTGTCCGCGCACGGGCCCGCCATCACCACCCCGTTCGAGACGGTGCAGGGCCTGATCGCGCACCGGCTGGCCCGCGAGCAATCGATCGCCGCACTGCTCGGCGAGGCGCCGCGCCTGCTCGAGACGCTGCTCGCCCGGGCCTACGTCGCCCTCAAGCCGCAGCTGCTCGGGCCGGCCCGCGCCAACCTGCTCGCGCACCTGGTCAAGCTGGAGCAGGACGGACGCGCGATCCGCAGCGACGACGGCTGGCGCGCGGCCGATCAGCCGGCGACGATGACGTAGTGCGCCTGCACCGCCGCGATCGCGGCCGCGTCGCAGGCGAGTGCCCAGCCCGGCAGCAGCAGGCCGGCCCAGTGCCGCGGCAGTCGTGCCGGCCGAGCAGCAGGGCGATGAACGCGGCGGGCGGGATGAAGTAGCGCCCCTGCAGGCCCTCGACCGCACCATCGCCCACCGGCGTCCAGTCGAGATCGAGCGCCAGCGCGATCGCGGCGCCGCAGGCCGGCAGCAGCAGCACGGTGGCGGCAGCGAGCCGATCGCGACGGCCTCCGATGCCCTCGGCGACGAGCAGCGCCGCCAGGAGCAGCAGCGCTACCGGGGCGAACGGGCGCGGCAGCGTGACGTCGAGCCAGCCCAGCACGCCGATGAACTCGACCAGCAGCCGCACGCCGTGCCGCTGCAGCGTCGCCCAGGCGATATGCGGCACCGCCCACGGGTGGCCGAGCAGGAAGTGGGCCTGTTGCGCCGCGGTGTTCGGCACCATTACCGGGGCGGCGCCGAGCAGCAGCCAGCCGAGCCCGACGATGCCGGCAATCACGATGAGCGCCGCGATCCGGCCGTGCCCGCCGGCCCGGACCGCCGGCAGCAGTGCCAGCATCAGGTAGGGCGCACGTGCGGCGCCGAGGCAGCCGAACGCCGCCGCCAGCAAGGCCCAGCCTGGTCGTGACGCGGGGCCGACGCCGGCACGGGACAGCAGGGAAGCGAGCAGGGCGGCGCCGGCGATCAGCAGCGCATCCTGCGAGCAGGAGGCGAACAGCGACTGGCTCATCGGCAGGCAGAGCAGCCAGAACAGGAACAGACGGCCGCGCCCGGCGATGCCGATCGCAAGCGCGCCGATCGCGATCGCGCACGTCGCGTTCGCCAGCCGCGCCAGGCGCAGGCCGGCCAGCACGCCGCCGTGCGAGGCGCGGGCGACCAGGATGCCGGCGGCGGACGGCAGGTAGAATACCGGCGGGTAGATCGCGGTGTTGGCGAAGCCGCTCGGTGCGGGCGGCCCCCAGCCGACCGTGCCGGCCTGCGCCAGTCGCGCCGCACCGATGCGCACGCGAGGCTGGAAGCGCAGGTCGCCGAAGCCGTGCGCGAGCCGCTCCGCGCCCTGCGGCAGCGAACCGCCGACGACGCCGCCGGGCAGCCGTGCCGCCAGCAGCCCGCCTTGGGCCACCTGCACCGCACGAAGGAACTGGTTGTCTTCGTCCGGTCCCTGGAACGGCGGCATCCGCCACGCCAGCCAGCACGCCGACGGCAACACGCATAGCAGGTAGAGCAGCGCCAGCCGCACGTGTCCGCTCATACCGGCCAGCCTTTGACTTGACCTATCAAGGCCAGGGCTCCGCCCTGGACCCGCTCAAGGCGCAGCCTTGAGAATCCACTGATTTATGAGATGTCCGACGGGAAGCCTTGCGAGGCGCGCCGGTATCAGGCGAGCGGGCTGTGGCCGCGCGTTACGGCTTCGCGCGCCGCCTTCAGATGCGCCTCGGTGAACTGCCTGGCATGTGCCGACAGGTCGCGGCCGTCATCCCACAGGTTGCGCCAGATCCCCAGGATGCCCTCCAGCGGCTGGCCGACCACCTTCGAGGAGAACGACTCGAAGGTGATCGGGCCGGCATAGCCCGAGCGCACCAGGGCGCGGAAGACGCGTCCGAAATCGATCGAGCCGGAACCGAGATAGCCCCGGTTGGAGTCGCCGGTATGGAAGTAGCCGAGCCAGGGCCCGGTCTCGACGATCGCCGCCCCGACATCGGCCTCCTCGATGTTCATGTGGTAGCAGTCCAGGTGCACGCGGACATTGTCCAGCCCGACCCGCCGGCAGAACGCCACTCCCTGGGAGGCGGTGTTGATCATGTTGGTCTCGTAGCGGTTGACCACCTCCATGCCGAGCACGATGCCGCTCGCCGCGGCCTTCTCGCCCACCCGCCGGATCACCTCGACCGAGCGCGACACGCCGTCGGCGGTCGGCGGCACGGCGTATTTCTGGAAGGCGGAATAGAGGATGCCGCAGACATGCGTCGCTCCCAGGTCGCGCGCGATCGCGACGATCTGCTCGAGCTTGCGCTCGCCGCGACGGGTCTTGTCGTCGTCGTTGCTGGAGATGTCGGTGTCCGCGTCGAGGCCGAGCGAGAAGGTCAGGCCGATGCCGCTGCGCTCCAGCTCGCGTCGGGTGAAATCCACGTCGATCGTGTCCGGGTCGAGCGCGCAGGCCTCGATCAGGTCGTAGCCCAGCGACGCGGTGTTGGCGATCGCGCGGGCGCACTGCTCGCGGTTCCAGCCGGCTTCCCAGACGAAGCCGTGCAGGCCGAGCTTGTTCCATGTCGTCATCGGCATCCCCCCTGCCTTGTTGAACGGTGTCGGCCGGCTGCTTGCATGGTATGGCCGACGGCCATTCTGCACCGGAGCGCCACCTTGCCACCCATACGCCACCTGCTTGCCGCCGCCATCCTCGCGACACCCTGCCTCGGCGTGGCGGCATCGGGCGATGACATTACGACCAGGACCCAGATCACGCGCAAGGAGAGGGTCCCCCTGCTGCAGCCGACCGAGAGCCTCAGCGACGGCAGCGTCAGCGTCGGCGGGGCGCGGGTCGACTACCAGGCGGCTGCCGGCACGTTGATCGTGCATCCGAAGGGCTGGGACGATACCTCGATCCTGCCCAGGGATCGCGACGATGCGGATGAAGGCTCCGACAAGGCCCCGGCCCAGGCCGCAATGTTCTACGTCGCCTATTTCAGGAAGGGCGTCGCCGCCGAGCACCGGCCGATCACCTTCCTGTACAATGGCGGTCCGGGCTCTTCCAGCGTCTGGCTGCATATGGGCGCCTTCGGCCCGCGACGCGTCGTCACCGCGGACGCCGCGCATTCGGAAGCGGCGCCGTACGGGCTGGTCAACAACGAGGAGAGCCTGCTCGACAGCACCGACCTCGTCTTCATCGACGCGCCCGGCACCGGCTTCTCGCGCATCATCGGCCACGACAAGGAAAAGGCGTTCTACGGCATCGACGCCGACGCGCACGCCTTCGCCAACTTCATCGCCGCCTTCCTGTCGAGATACGGCCGCTGGAACTCGCCGAAATACCTGTTCGGCGAGAGCTACGGCACGACGCGCTCGGCGGTGCTCGCCCTCGACCTGCAGCAGGACAAGGAGATCGATCTGAACGGCGTGATCCTGCTGTCGCAGATCCTCAACTTCGACGCCAGCGTGGACGCGCCGGAGTTCAATCCCGGCATCGACCTGCCCTACATCGTCGCCTTGCCGACCTACGCCGCGACCGCCTGGTATCACCACAAGCTCGCCGCCACGCAGACCGATCTCGGTGCCCTGATCACCGATGTCGAGCGCTTCGCCACCACCGACTACGCGCAGGCGCTGAGCCAGGGCTCGGCACTCGATCCGGCCCGACGCGACGCCATCGCCGCCCGGCTGCACGACTATACCGCGCTGCCGGTCGAGTACATCAAGAAGTCGGACCTGCGGATCAATGGCGGCCAGTTCGAGGAGAGGCTGCAGGACGACACCGACACCACCACCGGTCGGCTCGATAGCCGCTTCTCCGGTCCGAGCATGGACCCGCTCAGCAAGGAGTCCGACTACGATCCGCAGAGTGCCGCGATCAGCTCGGCCTACGTCTCGGCGTTCAACGACTATGTCCGACGCGTGCTGCATTACGGGCAGGCCAAGGAGTACACGCCCGAGATCGACGTGGAGAAGGACTGGGACATGCGGCACCAGCCGCCCGGCGCAGACTCCCCGATCAGCGGGTCGGCGAACGTGATGGTCGACCTCGCCAGCGCGATGAAATACAATCCCAAGTTGAAGATCATGCTGAACGCCGGCTATTACGACCTGGCCACGCCGTTCTTCGAGGGCATCTACGAGATGCAGCACCTGCAGATCCCGGCCCGGCTGGACGGCAACATCACCTACCGGCAATACCAGTCCGGCCACATGGTCTACGCCAATATCGGTGCGCTGAAGCAGCTGCACGACAATGTCGCGGCGTTCATCCAGGCGACCGACAACCAGGGCGCTTCCAGGACGGCCACCTCGTCGCGCCCTGATCATTAAGGAGATTGCTTTCCCGGGCGATACCATCTATGGTTGCAGAGAGCCGCCGCTCCCGGGACCGTCGCGATGTCTTCCTCCCTGTCCGGCCTGTCGCCGATCACGAGCTACCTCTCGATCGTCAAGAACGAGCAGGGCCAGGTCGCGCAATACGTCAAGGAGACGCCCTCGGTGCGGCGGACCGTGGCCGCCTTTACGTCGGACACGGTCAACATCACCTCGGCCGCCGACCTGCTCGACAGCAAGAACCAGTCGGCGTTGCAGGTGGTCTTGGGCGCCTACAACATGAGCGGCCAGAGCACCCAGACCGGCCTGCTGCGCAAGCTGCTGACGCAGGACCCATCCGCCAGCAACTCCCTGGTGCGCGAGCTCGGCAGCGCCAGCGACCTCGACTTCGTCAAGGCGATGACCGACCGCTCGACGATCTCGATGTCCTTCGGCGCCTCGAGCGATGCGAGCTTCACCGCGGGCGGCAGCGCCGCTTCCGCCGTCTCGGTCAACAACCTGTCCTGGAGCCAGCCGGACAGCGCGCTGACCGCCGCCGCACCGGCGCGGTCCTGGTCCTACGTGCTCGATGACGGCACCGGCGCCGCCTCGATCGCCGCCGCCCTGACCACGGCGCTGCAATCCACCGGCACCACGGCCGACCCCGTCACCGCCAGCTACGGCGTCGGCGCGAGCGGCGCGATCGTGGGCTCCGACGGCGCACCCGCCGTCACCACCAGCACCGACGGCGCCGGCAACACCGTCTACAGCCTGACCCTGGCCTCCAGCGCCGGCGGTGCGGCGATCCGAACTGCCGACGTGATCGGGGTCAAGGCGCCGGCCGCAGCCGCCGGCGCCCAGGGTGCCAACACGCTCACGGCGGCGGGTGCCACCGCCCTGCTCTCCCGCGCGCTCACCGCCACCGGCTTCACCGTGGTCAGCGATCCGGCGGGACAGACCGGCAGCGGCCTGAGCATCGTCAACCCGATTTCCAACAGCACGCTGTCGCTGTCGTCGACTTCCTTCAGCAGCTTCGTCGCCACCGCGCCGCGCGAGATCATGACCAGCCAGGACATGCTGCCGCTCGGCACGTCCGGCCTCGCCTTGAAGGCTGGCCAGGTGCTGCTCAGCGGCGGCGACGAGATCGGCACGGTGCAATCGGTCGACGCCGTCGGCAACGTCACCCTGGCCGCGAACTCGGCGGTCGACGTCGCTGCGGGCGATCCCATCAGCGTGGCGATCGGGGCGGGGCTGAACCATATCGGCCTCCAGCTCACCGCTCCCACGGCCGCAAGCACCAGCGGCAACACGCTCGCCCTCGGCCAGGACGCCGCGACGCTGCAGGCCGGGCAGATCCTCACCGACGGCAGCTCGGTCGTCGGCGTGATCAAGTCGGTCGACAAGGCCGGCAACGTGACGCTGCGCGCCAACCTGGCGACGGCGGTCACGGCCGGCGACACGCTCGGCGTGGTCCCCGCCGTCACCAACACCCAGACCGCGGCACTGGCCGATGCCGGCAACGTCGGCACGATCCTGTCGAACTACGAGACCAACCAGTACGAAGCGCAGGAGGGCCAGCAGATCCCGGGGATGGACTCCGCGCTCTATTTCACCCGCACGATGCCGACGATCACCAGCATCACCCAGCTGATGAGCGATCCGACCCTGCTCAAGGTGGTGACGACCAATCTCGGCATCGCCGACACCTACGGCACGTTGCCGTTCGCCGAGCAGGAGAGCCTGCTGACCAAGGACGTCAAGCTGTCGAGCTTCAGCAATCCGGCAACGCTGCAGCACTACGCCGAGCAGTTCCTGGCACTGACCGGCGAGCAGAGCGTCGGCGGCGGCATCGACCCGGCCCTGGCGATCCTGGGGGGCGGGAGCAGTGACGATCCCGGGACATCGCTGTTCTCGGCGCTGTACCCCTCGGATACGACCGGCTCAGGCCTCAGCGGCATGCTGGCGGCGCTCTACGCCTGACCAGAAGGCCAGGGCTCCGCCCTAGACCCGAAGCCCCAGACCCCGATCTCAATAAGGGGATTCTCAAGGCTAAGCCTTGAGCGGGTCCAGGGCGGAGCCCTGGCCTTACGCCGACTTCGCCATGATCTCGTCGGCGATGTTGCGCGGCACCGGATCGTAATGGTGGAACTGCATGGTGAACGAGGCCCGGCCCTTGGTCATCGAGCGCAGGTGCGAGATGTAGCCGAACATCTCCTTCAGCGGCACCTGCGC
>CAXUCM010000076.1:0-7160 GCA_964249315.1 uncultured Acetobacteraceae bacterium
TGACGGCATGACGTCGCTCTGGTGGAGGGGGTTTCCACATGATCAATCGATCTGCATGAGTCTGGATGTGCCAGAAAGCGCCATCTTCTCAGCCTGTTCCCGGTTTGTTTGTGTCTGGTTGTATCCCGATATTCCTGGGTATGCTAGCATCGTTATGGGAACAGATTATGGGAACACGTAGTTGGGTGGAAAGCTCACTGCGGCCGAGGTGAAGGCGTTGACTAAGCCCGGCCGGCACACGGATGGGGATGGGTTGCACCTCTACGTGAAGTCAAGCGGACGGCGGACTTGGGTGCTCCGCTTCATGAAGAACAGGCGAAGCCGAGACATGGGGCTGGGGTCGTATCCGGCTGTGTCACTTAAGCAGGCGAGAGAGGTCGCTGCCGTTGCCCGGGAGAAGCTTGATCTTGGAGTGGATCCGGTTCTGGACCGGTCACGACGGTCGCGAGCGGGCATGGAGCGCACCTTCCGAGTCGCAGCCGAGCAACTCATCGCAGACAAGGCCTCTGGCTGGCGGAATGAGAAGCACGCGTGGCAGTGGCGCCGGACCCTGGAGCAGTTCACCTACCCGGTGCTCGGCGACCGGTGCGTCCAAGATATCGACAGTGACGCCGTGATGCAGGTCCTGCGACCGATCTGGGACGTGAAGCCCGAAACGGCCTCTCGGCTCCGTGGTCGCATCGAGGCCGTGCTGGATGCAGCGACTGCACGGGGATGGCGGTCGGGCGAGAACCCAGCGCGGTGGAAGGGGCATCTGGCTGCGAGGCTTCCTTCGGCTGGGAAGGTCCGGGCTCCGGAGCATTACCCGTCCTTGCCGTGGCAGCAGGTGACCGCCTTCATTGCCGAGCTGCGTAAGCGGGAAGGCATGTCCCACCGGGCCATAGAGTTCGTTATTCTGACCGCCGCGCGCTCCGGGGAAGCTAGAGGAGCGACTTGGTCGGAGATCGATTTCCAGACCGCGATCTGGACGATCCCCGCCAAGCGGATGAAGGCCTGGAAGCTTCATCGAGTGCCTCTGTCGGGGGCAGCTATCACATTGCTGCGATCTGTCTGGCTTGATGGTATGAGGCCGACTGACCTGATCTTCAGCGGGATGAGGTCAGGCCAGCCGCTCTCCGACATGAGCCTAACCGCCGTTCTTAGGAAGATGAACGCTACTTCAGACGAAAGCCATGCGCCCTGGAGAGACGGCATCACCGGAGGGCCGATCGTCGTGCACGGCTTCCGGTCTAGCTTCCGCGTGTGGGCGGGCGAGGAGACCAGCTACCCGCGGGAGGTCGTCGAGGCGGCGCTGGCTCATGCTAATCGTAATCGCGTCGAGGCGACCTACGCCCGAACCGATCTAGTCGAAAAACGCCGACCCTTGATGACGGAGTGGGCACTGCACTGCCTGGGTGGCGACCCTGCTTCCGGATAGAAAGTGTGTGATCAAGTTGACCGCTTGCAAGTAACCTATGTTCGTTCATGGATGCGAGTTGATTATGCCGTCTGAGAAAGGTTCCTCTTCTGCATCGGCTGAGGATGACGCACCTGGCATCGAGGTACAGCGACGCTTTGGCGCCAACTTCAGAGCGATCCGTAA
The DNA here is from genome assembly GCA_964249315.1 of uncultured Acetobacteraceae bacterium. Lineage (GTDB taxonomy): Bacteria > Pseudomonadota > Alphaproteobacteria > Acetobacterales > Acetobacteraceae > Lichenicoccus. The sequence continues at coordinate 1,583 of CAXUCM010000076.1, forward strand.
AGAGCAGGGCCTCACGCAGGTGCAGATCGCGGATACCTTGGGCATGGCGCAAAATCAGATCTCGGCGGTCGAGCAGGGCGCGGAGAACCTGACGATTCGCCAGATGCATCGTCTTGCCGGAGCCATCATGCACGACGTCTCGATCCTCCTCACACCGCGCAGACGAAAATAGCATCATCACCACATCAACCCCATTGCGCTCGCCGGTAAATATCAGTTATAGCTGCTACTCACCGGGCTGGCTCAGGAGGCCGAGCCAGGCGGTTAGTGGGAGGCGCGGGTTTGATCGGGGTGCTGCTCTTCTCTCAGCTTGTCGGTGTCTGCGCACCGGCTGAGTTCATGGACGATGCCAATTGGAGCGCGCGCCTCCTGGCGATTGCCAAAGTCGAGAGCGCCTTAAATCCGCTCGCTATCCACGACAACACAACTGGAAATGGCTACGAACCTCGAAATCGCTACGAAGCTGAACGTGTAGCGTCGCAACTCCTCCATGCTGGTCATTCTCTCGATTTAGGTTTGATGCAGATTAATACTGCTAACTTCTCTCACGAGGGACTGACAATTGCGAGCTCTTTCGATTCGTGTCGTTCGATAAGGGCTGGAGCAAACATTCTCCGCAAAGCGTCTGAGCGAGCGACTCGGATAGCGCTTAGCATCTACAATACGGGAGATCCCGCTCGTGGCATCTCAAACGGTTATGCAGATCGCGTCGAAGCAGCCCGTGCTCTTTTGACGACTACCGTTCATTTGTCTGGTTTAGCGCCAATCGCGTCTGCGACGGCGTACTCGGCTTCCTGCGGGAAAACTCCGCCGTCATGGGACGGCTGGGCGATGGCTGCGCATACGCAATGTGTCGGCAACACTTCCACTACGGAGATCTTGGTAAAATGAGCAACTGCGTCATCAATAAGAAGTCGCGTATAACCCTGACTGCGGTTTTACTCGCGGCACTTGCGGTATCTACTCAGCCAGATATTGCGTTTGCGCAGGAAGCTGGTGTCGGGGGTGGTCAGGGCGCTTCCGTAATCGAGTACTTCGTATCGAACATCTTCACCGATCTGCTCGATGCTGCAGTAATCGGTGCTGGTATTGTCATGTGGTTCGGGCGCTGGCACTGGTCTTCGATCGCTCTTGTCGCCGTCGGCGGCCTCGTGGCGACAAATTACAGCGCGATCGCCGCCTTGATCTAATCGGATGGCTCTCGACGCTGCATCAGCACGAAAGGCGCAGGAAGACACCCTGCATGTCGGGGCGACCAGGCAAGCGCGCCTGTTTGGCTTACCGATGCCAATCGCGATGGTGCTGATGGGCGGGGCGTATTTGATCCAGACGAACGTCACAGGGTGGAGGGGGGCCGGCTGGGCAGCTGCGACGATGGCCCCCCTTTGGCTCCTGACTGCGATGATCGTCGCGAATGACCCATACGGCATCAATGTCGTCATCGCCTGGACCCGGACCGCCTTGCCGCTCCGCGACAAGCGTCACTATGGCGGCCCGACGCTTAGTCCACTGCCGAAGCGTCAGAGCGACAGCAGAGGAATGCTCGATGTTCGCTGAGCGTCTTGCCTATTTCACGGATAAGCCGGCCGATGAGTATGTGCTGTTGGAGGATCATGCCGAGGACGACATCGGGCTGATGTCTGACGGGTCGGTCATGGTCGTCGTTAAGCTCGATGGCCGGCCCATGAGCCTGCTGGACGAAGAGACGCGCTACGCCGCGCGCCGGAGTCGTCACTCGACGCTCGGCGCGCTCTTCGACACCAATATCTCGGTGTATGAGCACCATGTCTGCCACGACCGGGTGCAGCCGTTCGAACCTGGCGAGTTCCGCTCGCGGTATGGGCGCCAGTGCATCGAGGACTATCACCGATCGCTTGATGACCGCGTCTTCGCGCGGGACTGGTACATCTCGATCGTCGTCCATCCCCGCGCTCTCAACGGCATGGCGGATCCGCTGGGTTGGCTTCGCCTGAAGAAACCGGAGGTTCGGGATAGCTTGGTTCGGCAGGCGCGTGAGAAGGCTTCCGCGATCATGTCCGGGCTCCGCGACTACCGCCCACGCCGGCAAGGCACGCGTTGGCAAGGTGGGGTGCCCTATTCCGAGATCGGCGAGGCGCTGCGGCTCTTCCTCTACGGCGGATGGCATCCAGTGCCGCGCACGCGCGGGCACATGGCGGGCGCCGTCTATACCGACCGGGTCATCTGCGGGATGCGCGGGTTCGAGGTCAGGCGCGGTCTCGGCAGTGGCCGGGCCAGCGCCTGGGGCGTCATGCTGGGCTTCCGCGACTACCCGGAGGTCACCAAGCCCTGGATCCTCGACTGCCTGCAGAACACCACCTGCCGGATGGTCATGACGAACCGGTTCCGCTTCCGCTCGGCCTCGGCGGCGACCTCGACTCTGTCCCTGACACAGTCCCGCATGAAGAACGCCCGCGATCGCTCCGTCACACTCCGCGAGGGGCTGGACAAGGCGATGGACGACATCGAGTCCGGTCGCACTGTCAGCGGTGACCATCACTGGTCCCTGGCCCTACATGCGGACACGCGGGATGAGCTCGAACAGGCTCTCTCCGACATCAAGTCCTCAATCGCCGAGAAGTCCAACATCGCCATGACGACGGAGGCGGTCGGAACGTTCGCGGCCTACTGGGGCCAGATCCCCGGCGCCTCGGCCGTCACGCTCGCACGCCACGGCCTGATCTCGGGCAAGAATTTCTGCTCGTTCAGCAGCCTGAACGGCTATCCGTCCGGAAGCCCGGCACCGCATTGGCGGCCGCTGTTCCGGCTGATCACGTCGGGCCACACGACGCACGACTTCGACCCGCACGTTCGTCGGGTCGGGCATACCCTGCTGATCGGCCCGACCGGTTTCGGCAAATCCACGTTCATCGGCTTCACGGCGATCGCGGCCGACCAAGCGCTGTCAGCGACTGGCGGCCTGGTCGTTATCCTCGACAAGGATGCGTCGAATGAACTGGCGGTGCTCGCTTCCGGCGGCCGATACATCCGGATCCGGGTTGGCGACACCAAGACGGCGCCGATCAAGCGGCTGATCGACACCAAGACGTCGAAATGGTGGTTCACCCAGTTCCTGATCGGCCTGATCCTCGACGACAAGGGACCGATGCCGCCGCCGGATCAGCTCGATCGGCTACGTCGTGCCGTCGACTTCCTGGCAAGGCGCCCTAAGGAGCTCCGCTGGATCGGCGGGGTGCGTCAGTTCCTCGACCATGGGCCGAGCAGCACGGGCGGCCGGTTGGAGCGGTGGTGCCGTGGCGGCGATCTAGGATGGGTGTTCGACAACGCCGAGGACGAAATCGACCTGGATGCCGGCATCGTAGGCATCGACAACACCGAGATCTTGCCCGCTGAGATGGAGCGGATCCGGATGCCGATGGCGGCCTACCAGTTCTACCGGATCCGCGAGCGGGTCGGCCGAGGTGTGCGCGGCGCGGTGATCGTCGACGAGATGGCTTCCTACCTGCCAGATGCCCGCTTCTCGGCCGGCTTCGACGCCTTCAGCCGCGAGCTGCGCAAGGGCAATGGGATGCTCTGGATGGCGGTGCATCATCCTCAGGACCTGGAGCATTCGTCGGTGGGCCAGACGCTGCTCGCGAACACGCCGACGAAGATCCTCTATCCGAACCCGTATGCCGATGAGGACGCCTACAGGCGCCTGCTCAAGTGCTCGACGGGCGAGATCGAGGCAATTGTCGAGGGCATGGCCAAGCTCGGCGATGGCACTTTCATGGTCCGCCGCTCGGAAGGCTCCTTCGTGGCCCGGCTGCCGCTCGACCGCCTGCCCGAGCACATCGCGATCCTTTCGAGCGACCCACGACGGAGTGACCTATGGCACAGCATTGCCGCGAAGCACGGCGGCGACCCAGACAAGACATGGGCGGTCTATCGGTCGCGCTATCGGGAGGCGGAGCATTGAGAGCCTTCCTCCTCGCCAGCGTCTTCACGACGCTCGCCATTACGAGCGCTCGCGCGCAGCTCCCCGTCATAGACGTCGAGGCTCAAGCGCAGCTCGTCATCGCCAACATCAATGGAGCAACGCAGATCGCAAAATGGGCGACGCAGCTACAGGACATGGCACGCCAGTATGAGGAGCTCGTCGCGCAGTATCGCGAGCTGGTGAACACCTATGACGCGATCGAGCACACGACGAGTGTTTCGGACATCGCAAACACGCTGGGCGGGGTCAGCCGCTTCTTCATGCCATCGGCGTCCTCAATGCAGGGTCTCATGAATGGCAGTGGAGGGCTTTGGAACAATGCGCCACAGCTAATGTCCCAGGCCCAGTACTATCAGTCGACGAACAACGACCCCTGGCAACAGGAAATGACACGTCGACAGCAGGTGACGGCCAACGCAGGCGCTATGGCGCTCGCGGCCGAACAGGACGCGCAGCAAGGCATCCTAAACCTGACGGCGATGAAGGCCCGCATTGAGGTAGGCCAGAACGGCACCGAAAACATCGCTGTCGGAAGTTATATCGCGCTGGAGCAGCAGCGGCTGGACAACAACCGTGCCCAGATGCAGGGCATCCAGGCAATGCTCGCGGTCGATGAGCGGGTGATCAAGCAGCGTGCCGAACAGCTCGCACGGCAAAGTGCGGAAGCGCTGATGGCGCAGACGGCTCCAGTTACTGTACCCTGGCAGTAGGCTAGAACTAGTTATGTTCCAGATATTCGCCACCTTCACGCAGGCGATCGACAACGTTCTCGTCAACGGTATGTCGGCGGCGATTTCTGGCGGCATCGCTTTTACGTCGACCTACATCAACGTTGCCCTGTCGATCTACGTCATCGGCTATGGCTTCATGATGCTCTATTCAAAGGGCGATCTTGAGACTTGGGTCAGCGGCATCTGGCGTGCCATAGCGATCGTCGCTCTCCTTCAAATCGCAAACTATGATTATTATGTCGAGCAGCTTTTCTTCACTGACTTACCGAATGCGATTGCTAGAGCATTGAACGGCCCCGGCTTAAGTCTAAAATCTGCATCTCAGTTCGATGTGCTGTGGTCTGCCTCTCTTAACGCGACGGCGACGGCTGCTGCGGCAGCCTCTGATACGTGGTTCGGACCAGTTTATCGGATCCTGGCCTACGCCGCAGCCGGCCTTATGTTGGTTGCCCTAGGGCTGATGTGGCTGGTCTGGTATTTGGCCCGCGTCTTCATGTCGGTCGTGATCTGCATGGGACCGTTCCTGCTAATCCTGTTCCTGTTCAAACGAACGGAAGGATTTGCCTACTCGTGGGTCGGAAAGCTTGTCGGACTGACCGCGCTGCAGCTCGCTTCCTCGATATTGCTTAGAATAATACTGAAGATTGTCACGCAACAGATGCTCGACATGCAGCATCAGCTGCAAGGTAACATCGACTCGATGCTTGGCGTTCTCGCCAGCATGGCGGGCATCTATTGGATGGGAACACTCATCATGGTCTGCCTTCCTTCCGCGATCGCTATCGGCTCTGGCACAGGCGCCGCTGCAGCCGTGGCCTCATCACGGCTACTGTCTGCGGGCGCCGCAGTCACCATGCTTCCGTTCAGACGCTGACAGGAGCACTCCGAT
>CAXUCM010000076.1:7170-11369 GCA_964249315.1 uncultured Acetobacteraceae bacterium
TTGTATCCAGTCGTCACCGCCATTCTGCTGGCGGGCACAGTTGCAGCTTGCGCGCCAACTCCGCCTCCCTGCTGCCGTGGCACCATCTTTCAGTTCAATCCGCCCGCTGTCGCGTACCTGGCGCCAAAGGCGGCAGCCTCATGAATAGCATCAGCAAGCTTGCGGAGCTTGGCATCCACCCGGACGATCTGTCCGACTTAGTGATCTCGCGGGCCGAGCTCGAACAGGTCACAGCGGAACGTCGCCTCGAACGTGCTCGGTTAAAGCGCCGGCAGCGCTGGCAGATGGGGGGTCTGATCATGGCGCTAAATGCCATGTGCCTCATGGTGCTCGGGCAGCAGCTATTTATCTGGGTGCGACCGCCGCAGACGACGCCGGAGCCTATTTGGATCTACCAGCGGGACGGCGGCACGGTCACCAATTATGCCAAGTGGGATGCCCTGCCGGATCGGGTCAAGAACGACGACGTCGTCAGCGTCATCACGACGTACGTGCAGCTGCGCGAAAGCTGGTCAGAAGGCAATGCCGGCTACGTTTGGCGGACTGTGTCCGCGCTGTCATCGCCGTCTGTCCGCGCGCAGTTTCAGTTTGCCTACGCCCGTGACAACCCGGACAGCCCCGCTCGTCAGTACAAGGACGGCACCACCGTAGAGGCACGCTATGCCAACTGGACGCCTGCCTGCCCCGTAGGTGGCTGCTCAGGGCCTCCCGACGCCTATCGGGTGTGGTTCGATCGCTACGAGACCGCTCCCGGGCACGAGCCGCAGAATACCGGCCGCTACGCGGTGACGGTGCGCATCAAGCGCAACGTCCCTTTGCCCTCGGATCGACTGTGGGAGCGATGGACGATTAACGCTCCCCTGATTCAGGTGGTCGAATATCCGACGCCCCAGAAGGAGGGGGTATCTCGATGAGGGGCCTCAAGGCTGTTGCCATCGCCCTGATGGCCGCGACGGCGGTAGCCGGCACGGCAATAGCCGCAGAGGAGCCGACACCCTGCGGCGCGGACCCACGTGAGCGGTGCGTGATCTACAAGCCGGGCCAGATCGTGCGGCTCTATGCAGCACCTGGCGCCACGCTCACAGTTGAGTTTCCGGCGGCCGAGAAGGTTACGTTCGTAGGCATCTCCGACGATGCGATCATCTCCGGACGGCCGCGGAGCGCCTCGCGTGTATCGACTGGCACGGACTCGACCGGCGATCCTAATTTGATGGTCTGGATCCCTGGCGCTCCCGACGCAACGGCGCAGTTCCTGACGATCAAGGCCCTGCATGATCTGGCACCTCAACCGTTGATGGTGCTGACGCAATGGACCAATCCCGTCACGCACGCGCCCGAGATACGGCGGCATATGTTCGAGATGCTGACCCGACGGGGCGATCTGACCGAGGACACGCCCAACACCTACTATGCGGTGCGCTTCACGGATCCGGCTGCGGATGTTGCCCTCCGGCGGGCGAGGTGGCGTGCCAGGAAGCGAGCCGAGGACGCCGCCATCCAGGCAGCCGTGGTCTCTGACCGGCTCACGACAGCCTCACTGTCCGCATCCAAAGGTAACCTTGCCTACGATGGACAGGGCACAGACGCCGATCGGACCGCCCTAGCACCGACGAGCTCGAACGGACAGCCCGCGATCTGGGACGACGGCGAGCGCACCTATCTGCGCTACCCGGGCAATCGTCGACCGCCCATGGTTTATCAAGTGCTGCCCGACGGGAAGGAAGGTGTGGTCGGTCAAACGACTCAGGATGATCCCAGCGACCACGGGAATATCCTGATCGTTGAGGCGGTGGTGCCGCTGCTGCGGCTGCGCGACGGCGACAACGTCCTGTGCATCATCAATCGCCACTATGACGCGATGGGCAGGAACACCGGTACCGGCACGGTCGACCCCGGCGTCATGCGCCAGCTCCGGAGTGCCTCCAATGACTGATGATCCCGGCGGCGTGTCGCCTGTTGCCGGTCGTAAGCTCTGGTCGCGCAGGCGGAAGCTGTTCGCCGGCGCCTGCCTCGCGGTCGGTGCGGTCGGCTTTTTGTGGCTGGTGTCGTTGCCAACCTTTCACGTGCATGGGCCAGATACCGCGAGCTCGGACGATGCCGGCGGGATCGGAAGTGAATGGAAGGGCATTCCGAGGGCGGTGCCGGTGGCTCAGCGCGTCCCGGCGACACCTCCGCCCGCAGCGCCACCCGAATACTCGATGGCTCCACAAGAGGACCTCGCGCCGCCATCTCGCACGCCGATCGCTGCCTTTCAGGCCGGCCCAAGCTCAACACCGAATAGGTCGAGCGACGGTGGCGATGCAGGACCGGTTACGCGAGCATCGTATGGCTCAGCGAGCCCTTATGCCTCGTCGCAGCGCGAGGGTGCGTTGTCCGATGAAACGTCGGTCGCGCGGATGCTGCCGGATCGTAACCTGTTCATCACCATGGGTACGCCGATGGCGTGCACGCCAGAGCAGCCGATCAACACGGATCAGCCGGGACCGTTCCGGTGCAAAGTCACGTCGCCGATCTGGAGCACGAGTGGGGATGTGCGTCTGTTCGACGCGGGCACCTGGCTCGTGGGCGAGGTCTCACAGTCCCTGGCTCGTGGAAAACGTCGCGCTTATGCCGTGATGCACCGCGCTGAGACGCCGCAGGGCTGCCTCGTCAGCTTCCGCGACCCGGTGGGCGACACCCTTGGAGAAGCCGGGCTCGACGGCGACGTGAACGAGCATTTCTTCGAGCGCTTCAAGGGCTACGCGATGATCGCGCTGCTGGATGCTCTGAGCCAAGGGGCCGCGCTCGCGGCTTCGAACGCCATCTCGAACCGCAACGAGAGCGGCACGAACCTGAACTTCAATCAGGTCCAGGGTATCGGGTCGCAGCTCGGCCAGAGCACGTTCGGCGACGACATCAACATCCCCCCGACCCTATCCCGCAACCAAGCCAAGCCCATCGTTGTGATCGCTGCGAGCGACATCGACATGCGGCCCTGCTTCTCTCTGGTGGCCCGATGACCGAAACCGAGCACGAGGCGATCCCGTTGCTCAAGCACGCGTTGGCTCCCTTCGACCAATGGTGGGATGATCCGGACGTCGAGGACATCCTTATCAACCGTCCGAATGAGGCCTTCGTACGTCGCGGTGCCCTGCGAACCCGCTACGACATCCCGTGTGACTTCGTCGACCTTGAGGGCATCGCCATCCTCGCGGCCTCGCTCAAGAGTCAGAATGTCGGTCGCGTCAATCCAATCCTCTCGTGCGACCTGCCAGGGGGCATCCGCCTACAGGCGGTGCTGCCACCGTGCGTGAACAGTAAGACGGTGGCGCTCGCGATCCGGCGTCCGCGAGGATATGCGCCCACCTTGGATGAGTTGAGCGAGGGTGGCATCTTCCTGGACATGGGTGCGCCAGATATCGACCGGCCGCTGATTGACCTTTATCGGACTGCGAAGGCGACCCAGGAGCCAACGGGCTATATCGGCTTCCTGCGGGAGGCGATCAGAGCTCGCAAGACGGTCGTCCTCGGTGGGCTGGTCGGATCCGGGAAGACCACCTTTGCGATGGGCTTGATCCGTGAAATCCCGCTGGAGCACCGGCTCGCGATCATCCAGGACGCCGACGAGTGGGCGGCCCTGCCCCACCAGAACAAGGTCGAGATGTTCTACTCTAAGGGCATGCAGGGTGAGTCGTCGGTCACGGCGACGACATGCATCGAGGCGTCGCTACGGCTGGCGATGGACTGGCTCCTGCTGCAGGAGGTGCGCGGCGCCGAAGCCTACAGCTTCCTGCGGGGACGCAAGAGCGGCCATCCGGGCATCAGCACCATGCACGCGGACAGCGTCGCCACGATGATCCCTGCCCTGGCCCTGATGGCGAAGCAGGACCCTGCGGTCGCGGCGACGGACGTCAGCGTCCTGGAGAGCGACTTCCGGAGCGTGATCGACATCTGCGTCCACCTGCACCGTCCTGATGGCCGGTTCAGGGTGTCGGACGTCTGGTTCCGCGCTGGTGAGGACGCAGCCGCATGACCAATGCCGCTGCCCTAGGCCGCAGGGCCGGAGCGCTTGGCAGGAAGGCGCTAATCGCGCTGGGCGTCTTGGTGGCTGCTGCCGCCGTGTGGACGGTCCTGGCGTCCGCCTTCTTCCTGTGGTGGACCGGCCTGCTGCGATGGACTGACCCGGTGCATCGCCTCTACGCCTGGTTCACCTATGCTCC
>CAXUCM010000077.1:0-469 GCA_964249315.1 uncultured Acetobacteraceae bacterium
CCTGCGCCTCGCGGTCCATCTTGTTGACGAAGGTGATGATCGGGATGTCGCGCAGGCGGCAGATCTCGAACAGCTTGCGCGTGCGCGCCTCGATGCCGCGCGCGGCGTCGATCACCATGACCGCGCAATCCACCGCGGTCAGGGTGCGGTAGGTGTCCTCGGAGAAATCCTCGTGGCCGGGCGTGTCGAGCAGGTTGAAGATGCAGCCGCCGTACTCGAACGTCATCACCGAGGTGACCACCGAGATGCCGCGCTCGCGCTCGATGCCCATCCAGTCCGAGCGGGTGCGTCGGCGCTCGCCCTTGGCGCGGACGTTGCCGGCGAGCTGGATCGCGCCGCCCGCGCGCAGCAGGCGTTCGGTCAGCGTGGTCTTGCCGGCATCCGGGTGCGAGATGATGGCGAAGGTGCGCCGCCTAGCGATCTCCTGGGCAATCTCCCCGGCGGTCTCGGTCATGCGGTTACCTGGAGT
>CAXUCM010000077.1:479-11291 GCA_964249315.1 uncultured Acetobacteraceae bacterium
ATCGTCACCGGATAGGGCACGTCGGTCAGCTTCGGCGAGCGCGAGAAGCGGCCCTTCATCTGCCGGTGATCGACCTCGAGATATTCCGGCACGTCGCGCTCGGCGTTCTGGGCGGCGTCGAGCACGACGGCGAGCTGCTTGGATTTCTCGCGCACCTCGATCACGTCGTTGTCGCGCACCAGGAAGGAGGGGATGTTGACCTTGCGGCCGTTCACCGTGACGTGGCCGTGATTGATGAACTGGCGGGCGGCGAACGGGGTCAGCGCGAACTTCAGGCGGTAGATCACCGCATCCAGCCGGCGCTCCAGCAGGTCGATCAGGTTCTCCGAGGTGTCGCCCTTGCGGCGCACCGCCTCGGTGTAATACTTGCGGAACTGCTTCTCGCCGATATTGCCGTAGTAGCTCTTCAGCTTCTGCTTGGCCATCAGCTGCACCGAGAAGTCCGACGGCTTCTGCTTGCGCCGCTGGCCGTGCTGGCCGGGACCATACTCGCGCTTGTTGATCGGCGACTTTGCCCGACCCCAGAGATTGACGCCGAGCCGGCGGTTGACCTTGTACTTGCTCTCGAGGCGCTTGCTCACGGCAAACCCTTTCTTGTCCCGCGCGATCTTCGGATCCGTGCGGCATTGTTGCACCGGTAGGCCTCGGCCGGCATGGTCGCCCATGCCGCCGTGACGGGCGCGGTCCGTATTGCCGGTCCAGGCGTTCGAGCGCCGCAGAGAACCGGCCGGAACCGTCCACGTTCCCGGCAAGAGCGGCGCCTATAGGCGAGGCCCCGTGCCCTGTCAACGATCCGGCAGTGGCATAAAACTACCGCTCGGCTGCCATAACTCTGCTAGCAAGCGGATCGTCTTGAACGATATTCTGACGATTGGTGAGCGCCGGCGAGACAGATCCGGCGCCACCCGGGAGGGATCGGGATGCGCCTGTATCGCGAGCTCGTGCAGCTCAAGCCGGACGAGTCGTTCAAGGCCTGGTCGCACGGCTACCCCTACGAGACCGTCAAGTGGCACTTCCATCCGGAATACGAGATCCATCTGATCACCGCGACCACGGGACGTACCTTCGTCGGCGACTATGTCGGTGCCTTCTCCCCGGGCAACCTCGCCTTCCTCGGCCCGAACCTGCCGCATAACTGGATCAGCGACGTGCCGGTCGGCGAGACGGTGCCGCAGCGCAGCCTGGTCGTGCAATTCCCCGAGGCGTTCATCCGCCGCGCCATCGAGAGCTTCCCCGAGCTGCGCTCGCTCAACCCGGTGCTCGAGGAGAGCCTGGGCGGGCTGGAGTTCCCCGGCCCGGTCGGCGCCGAGGCGCTCGGCCTGATGACCGCGCTGCCGGCGGCGCAGGGTGCGGCACGGCTGGAGCTGTTCTTCGGGCTGATGCGGGTGATCGCTGCGAGCGGCGACCGACGGCGGCTGTCCAGCCCGCACTATCGGCCCTGCGCCCGCGACTACGTGCACAAGGCGCTGGAGCACGTGCTGCTGCATATCGAGCGCGACCTCGCCGGCAACATCCGCGAGAGCGACATGGCGGCCCTGGCCGGCTACACCCAGAGCAGCTTCTCGCGCGCGTTCCGGCGGCAGACCGGGCAGTCCTTCGTGCACTACGTCAACGACAAGCGGATCGCGCGCTCCTGCGACCTGCTGCTGCACACCGACTGCAGCATCATCGAGATCTGCTTCCAGGTCGGCTTCAAGAACGTCTCGAACTTCAACCGGCAGTTCCTGTTGCATCGCAAGATCACCCCATCGGCCTGGCGTCGTGCGCACCGCCTCGCGGAGGCCCAGACAACCCAGGCCCAACCGACCCGGGCCCAGACGACCCGGGCCCGAACCCAGGCGGTAGCCGCCTGAGCGCCGAGGAATGAAGGAACCGACCTGATGTCCGGCTCGAACACACGCATGACCGCGATCGTCTGTCACGCGCCCGAGGATTACCGGGTCAGCGACGTGCCGCGCCCGACCGCGGGCGCGCGCGAGGCGGTGATCCGCATCGCCTCGTGCGGCATCTGCGCCAGCGACTGCAAATGCTGGCAGGGCGCGAAGATGTTCTGGGGGGCGACGCCCGACCAGGGCTGGATCAAGCCGCCGGTGATCCCCGGCCACGAGTTCTACGGCGTCGTCGACGAGCTGGGCGAAGGCGCGGCCGAGCATTTCGGCATACGCGCCGGCCAGCGCGTCATCGCCGAGCAGATCGTCCCCTGCGACAAGTGCCACTACTGCCGCACCGGATCGTACTGGATGTGCGAGGTGCACAACATCTTCGGCTTCCAGCGCGAGGTGGCCGACGGCGGCATGTCCGAGTACATGAAGCTGCCCGCGACCGCGCGCGTGCACGTGATCCCCGACGCGATGCCGCTCAACGATGCGGCGATCATCGAGCCGCTGTCCTGCGCGATCCATACCGTGCAGCGCGGCGACGTGCAGCTGTCCGACGTGGTGGTGCTTGCCGGCGCCGGACCGATCGGGCTGATGATGGTGCAGGTGCTCAAGCTGAAGACGCCGCGCACGCTGGTGGTGATCGACATGTCCGACGAGCGCCTGGCGCTGGCCACGCGCTACGGCGCCGACGTCACCATCAATCCGGGCCGGCAGGATGCCAGGGCGGAAGTGCTGGCGCTGACGCAGAACTATGGCTGCGACGTCTATATCGAGGCGACCGGCTCGCCCGGCGGCGTGACCCAGGGGCTCGAGCTGATCCGCAAGCTCGGCCGCTTCGTCGAGTTCTCGGTGTTCGGCAAGGAGACCTCGGCCGACTGGTCGATCATCGGCGACCGCAAGGAGCTCGACATACGCGGCTCGCATCTGGGCCCGTACTGCTATCCGATCGCCATCGACCTGCTCGGCCGCGGCCTGGTCACCTCGGACGGCATCGTCACCCACGAGTACGACCTGCCCTCCTGGGACGAGGCGATCCGCGTCGCCAACTCGATGGACAGCATCAAGGTGCTGATGACGCCGGGCTCGACCCGCAACGGCGCGATCGGCTGAGGCCTGGCACGCCGTGGGCATGATGCACGATTTCACCGGCAAGCGGGCGCTGGTCACCGGCGCCGGCAAGGGCATCGGGCGAACCCTGGTGGAGCGGCTCTGTGCGCAGGGTGCGAGCGTGCTGGCGCTGAGCCGTTCGGCGGACGACCTGCGCACGCTGGCGAGCGAGACCGGCTGCGACACCCTCGCCGCCGACGTGGGCGCGATCGAGGCGACGCTCGCCGCCCTCGCCCCGCACGGACGCTTCGACCTGCTGGTCAACAATGCCGGGATCAGCCGGCTCGAGCCGTTCCTGCAGGCGACGCAGTCCGCGTTCGAGGCGGTCATCGCGGTGAACGTGATCGCGCCGATGCGCATCGCCCAGCACGTGGCCGCCGGGATGATCGAAGCGGGCCGGCCGGGTGCGATCGTCAACGTCTCCAGCGTCGCCGCCACCGTCGGGCTCGCCGACCATGCCGCCTACTGCGCCTCCAAGGGGGCGCTGGACGCGCTGACCCGGGTGATGGCGGTGGAGCTCGGCCCGCACGGCATCCGCACCAACAGCGTCAATCCGACCGTCACCCTCACCCCGATGGCGGCGATGGCCTGGTCCGACGAGGCCAAGGCGGCACGGGTGCGCGCCCGCATCCCGCTCGGCCGCTTCGCCGATCCGGTCGAGGTGGCCGACGCCATCTGCTACCTGCTCGGCGACGGGGCCTCGATGCTCAACGGCGTCTGCCTGCCGGTCGATGGCGGCTTCGGCGCCGCCTGAGATTGGGGCTCCGCCCCAAGCCCCGCCAAAGGCTCGCCTTTGGAAACCTCTTTAGAGATGGATTCTCAAGGCTGAGCCTTGAGTGGGTACAGGGCGGAGCCCTGGCCTTGAAGGGGCTGATGCCGCCACGCGCTCGGCTTCGCCCGCCGCGCTAGGCGCACTTGACGCAACCTGCGGAACGTTCCACCGATGATCGAGGTCTTCGACGGCTTCCGCGCCCAGCTCGCTGCCAACCGGACCCAGTTCTATCGCGAGGTGCCGATACTGTTCTACGGCGACAACCGCCTCGGGGCGACAATCTCCCAGGGAGTCGTGGACAAATGGTGGCGGCAGGGGATGTTGGGGGGCGCCAAGGCGCAATACGACTGCATCGAGGCCTTCTCCGAGACAGACTTCACCGAGGATCTCGCCCGGATCGAGGTGCCGACTCTAGTGATGCACGGTGATGACGACCAGATCGTGCCCTTCGCGGACTCGGCACCCTTGTCTGCCAGGATCGTCCAAGGCAGCATCCTGAAGGTCTATCCGGGCTATCCGCACGGCATGCCGGTCACCCAAGCCGAGCACATCAACGACGACCTGCTCGACTTCATACGCGGCGGATCGGCGGATCCGAGGGTTGAGGTTGGGGCTCCGCCCATCGATCCGCTTCACGGCTCGATCCCACCGAAGGCTCAACCTCGGAAACCTCTTAGAGAAGCCTTTAGGGCTTAGCCTTGAGCGGTCAAGCCGCGAAGCGGATCAAGGGGCAGAGCCCTGGCCTTGGAGAGCCAAGCGTCATGTGAATTCGCATCCGTCTGCGAGACGTCTCCGTAAGGCCTGCAGACATCGCGCAGGCGCCTCGACATGTATTGGCCTTCTCCGCCACCCCGTGCGAGCCGCTCCTGCCGCACAGGCCGATCAACCGTCGCGCTCATCCTGCTGCTTCCGACGCCCTGCTTCGCCCACGTGAAATGGTGCACGGAGACGAACGTCCACGACGCTCCGGCCCGACTTGGAACCGTGCTCTCGCCCACTTTCTTCATCGTCCTGACCGGCTTCACGGTCCTCGTCTTCCTCGGCTTCCTGCTCGACGGCAATGTCGCCAGACGCTTCCCCCGCCTGATCGCCAGCGGCATCACCTACGCGCGCCAAGAGGAACGCCTCGTCCGTGCCGCCGCCGGCGCCTACTTCCTCTGCACCGCCTACGATGGTCGCACGATCCTCACGCCCGAGCTCACCACGCAGGACCCGCGTCTCGCCGTGCTCCAGTTCGCCATCGCCTTCGCCCTGCTGTGGCGCCCCACCTGCGTCCTCGCCGGCGCGGGCATCCTTGCCCTCTACATCGTCGCGATCCGCCAGTACGGCATCTTTCATCTCACCGACTACGTCTTCGTCCCCTGCCTTGCCCTCTACTTCGCCTCCCTGTCGATCCGCTCCCGCCGTCTCCGCATCCTTCGTGAACCCGTGCTCGTCGCCGGCCTTGCCTTCAGCCTCGCCTGGACCGCGATCGAGAAGTTCCTCTACCCGCAATGGACCGCCGCCGTGGTGGCGATGCACCCATCGATCGCGCTCGCGCTTCCCATCCCCCTCGTCACGGTCATCGCCGGTTTCGTCGAGTTCACGCTCGCCTTCTATCTGGTCACCGGTCGCGGCCTGCTCCGCCTCGGTGGCGCCGGCTTCGCGCTCATCTTCCTGGCGGCGATGCCCGAGTTCGGCCGCATCGACGTCTATGGCCACCTCATCATCCTCGGCATCCTCGCGATCGTCGCTCTCCGCGGGGCCACCTCCATGCAGGATGCGCTTCGCCTGACCCGCTTCGGCCTCGTCGCCAACTCGGCCTGGATGGTCACCCTCTACACCGTCTCGCTGATCGTCTTCTTCGCGGCCTACTACGCGATGCAGCGGACCTGACGAAGAGGTTTCCAAAGGCGGCTTTTTGGGCGGAGCCCCAACTTCAACCCCGGCACGTCAGTCGCCATGCAAGCCGCTTCAAGACAAATGGATTCTCAAGGCTGAGCCTTGAGCGGGTCCAGGGCAGAGCCCTGGCCTTTCACGGGCACGATAAACGATCGCTGGTACAAGACCTGCCCATCCGCCCAAGGTAGCCGCGCCATCGGAGCTGTGGCAGGCTGCGGCGAGCCGACCAAAAAGGCGACGCTGCTCAGCCGGGGAGACGGATCGTTGCCAATCGACGAGATCGTCGATATCAGCCGCACCCGCCTGAGGCAGCGCCGGCAGATCGTGCTGCGCATCGGCGTGCCGGTGATCGCGGTGGCGCTGGTGATCCTCTCGATCCTCGGCCTGTCGCTGTACAGCTACGAGAGCAACCGAGCCGGCGCGCTCGTGCTGTCGCGGGCGCTGCTCGACGGCCTGCAGACGCGGATCTCGCGCGAGGTCAGCCTCTACCTCACCCCGGCGACGCAGGCGGCGCTGATCGCCCGCGACATGGTGGCCCGGCACGCCGTCGGCGACGGCGAGAGCGCGCTGCAGGGCTTCGCCGCCAGCATGCTGAACCAGGTGCCGCAGCTGCAGGGCTTCTACGCCGCCGACGGCCTCGGCGACTTCATCATGGTCAGCCGCGACGCCGCCGGCGGCACCGCGACCAAGCTGATCCTGAACGCGCCGGGCAGCCGGCAGGTCTCCTCGGTGCGCCTGGACGCCGCCGGGCAGATCCTCGACCATGCGCTTGCCCCCGGCGACGATTTCGACCCGCGCACGCGCAGCTGGTACACGGGCGCGCTCGCCACCGACGGCGTGTTCTGGTCGCAGCCGTACATCTTCTACACCACGCGCGCGCCGGGCATCACGGCGGCGATCCGGCTGCTGCAATCGGGCAGCACCGAGCGGGTGTTCGGGGTCGACATCACGCTCAAGGCGCTGTCCGGCTTCCTCGGCGGGCTGCGGATCGGCAAGAGCGGGCGTGCCGCCATCGTCACCCGCGAGGGCACCGTGATCGCCGCCGGCGGGCTGGTCCAGACGGCCGCCCCGGGCCGCGATCCGGCCCAGGTCGGCCTGGCCAGCCTGCAGGACCCGGCCCTGACCGCCGCCTTCGACCGGTTCCGCGTCGACGGTTTCGGCGATCGCAGCATCCCGGTCGGGCGACGGCGCTTCGTGACGATCGCCGCCAGGCTGCCGGCGGCCGGACAGGACTGGGTGCTGCTGATCGCGGCACCGGAGAGCGACTTCACCGCCTTCGCGCAGGACAATACCAGGCAGCACCTGCTGCTCTCGCTGATCACCATCGGGCTGACCTCGGCGATGGGTGTCCTGCTGGTGCGGCAGAACTGGCGCACCGACCGGGTCGGCCGCCTGCTCGGCCAGCAGCGCGAACGCGGCACCCGCGAGAGCGAGGCGCTGTCGGCGCTGGCGGCCCGGCCCGGCCTGTTCGATCCGGCGCATCCCGCGCCGAGCCTGACCGAGAGCCTGGCCGAGATGTGTGCCGCGACGCGGGCCGGGATCTGGCGTCTCGGCGGCTCGGGACGGGTGCTGTCGTGCGACGACCAGTTCGACGCGCGCCAGAACGATCATGTCGAGGGGCTGGAGCTGTCGCGCTCGGAGCTGCCGGCCTTCTTCGAGGCGCTCGACGGCGGCGAGCCGATCGAGGTGGCCGATGCCGGCGCCGACGCGCGCACCGCGGCCCTGCACCGGCTGATGATGCGTCCGTTCGGCAGCCGCGCCGTCTCCGTGCTGCCGATCCGCGGACCCGCGGGCGTCACCGGCGCGGTGCTGCTCGAGGATGCGGCCGATGCGGCGCGCGCACGCAACTTCGCCCGCGTCGTCGCCGGCATCGCCGGACTGCGCATCGCCGGACTGCGCAGCGGCGGCAGCGAGCCCGCGCAGCGGGAAGCCGACGCCGTCGAGGCAGGCGGCGCGGGGGGTGCGCCGGCGCCGCTCGCCGAAGGCATGCAGCCGTACAGCTCGGTGCTGGCGCCGTCGGACGCGCCGCCGCCCGGCCTGGCGGCGCAGTACTTCCCGCAGGTTGCGGTGATGATCGTGCGCTTCGACGATGCCATCGGACTCGGTCGCGCCGACGCGAGCGGGATCGCCACCGTCGCCGACGCGCTGGCGCAGGCGCTGCAGTCGATCGCCGGCCAGTACGCCCTGCCCTACATGAAGCTGACCGGGCACCATCTGGTGGCGGCCGCCGGCTGCACGCCGACGCCGGACGGAGGGGCTGCGATCCGCCTGGCCGATGCAGCACTCGCGGCGCGCGAGCGGTGCCTGACGCTGCTGGCGCAGTCCGACCTGGGTCCGGTGTTCCATATCGGCATCGATGTCGGCTCCGCACTCGGCGCCGTGCTGGGCGAGCAGCCGCGGCTGTTCAACCTCTGGGGCGACGCGGTGCGCACCGCCGAGCTGATGGCACAGAGCGCACCGGAGGCCGGCACCATCCAGGTCAGCGAGGGCGCCTATGCGCCGCTGCGGCCGTCCTTCCTGTTCCGTCCGCGCGGCCGCTTCTACCTGCCGGGCGCCGGCACCGCGCGCACCTTCATCCTGGCCGGACGCCGGTGACCGCGCTCGCCCAGGTCGGCCGCTTCGCGCGGCTGCGCGTCGGGTTCGTGCTGATCCTCGGGGCGGCGAGCTGGGGCGTGCTGCGCGAGGCGACGCGATGGGGCGCCTGGCGTCGCACGGTGCGCTACGAGTTCCTGCAGACCCTGCGCCAGGCCGCCGGCGGCGGCCTCGCCACCACGCTGGTGACCGCCTCGCTGGCCGGGCTGGCGATGGTCTACGAGGCGCTGTACTGGCTCGGCGTCGCCGGCGAAACGGCGCTGACCGGGACGGTGCTGGTCACCGTGCTGCTGCGCGAGCTGACGCCGCTGCTGGTCGGGCTGATCCTGCTCGGACGCAGCGGCATGCTCACCGTGACCCAGCTCGGCATGCTGCAGACCGGCGGCCAGGTGCGCGCGATGACGGCGCGCGGCATCGATCCGTTCCTGCTGTTCGTGATGCCGCGCACGCTCGCCTTCGCGGTCGGCGGCTTCACGCTGGGCATCCTGTTCGGCGTGACCGCGCTGGTGTTCGGCTTCATCGTCAGCAGCGCCGTCGGCCACGTGCAGGACAGCCTGTGGACCTTCCTCGACCGCGTGCTGTCGGCGATGACCGTGCGCGACGACCTGCTGGTGCCCGCCAAGCTGCTGGTGATCGGCTTCCTGGTCGGGCTGAGCTCCTGCCTGACCGGCCTGATGGCGGGGGCGGACGAGGACCTCTCCCGCCTGCTGCCGCGCGGCTTCGTGCACGGCATCCTGGTGATCCTGGTCACCAGCCTGCTGCTCACCGTGGCGGTGTAGGGAGTCGTCGGCTTGCTTGGGGGGAGCGCCAAAACCATGCGAACCGAACCCGTCCTGGAACTCCGCGGCGCAAGGCCGGTGCTGGAGGCCAACGCGCTGCCGAACGCGCCGCTGGAGCTGCGCCTGATGTCGGGCCAGTGCGCCCTGATCGAGGCACACGATCCCGGCCGCATCGCCGACTTCGCCGATCTGTGCAGCGGCATGATCGCGCTTGCCGCCGGCACGGTGCGCTGCATGGGCTACGACTGGGACGAGCTCAGGGGCGAGCGCGCCGCCGCCCTGCGCGGCCGCATCGGCCGCATCCATCAGCGGGGCGGCTGGGCCGAGATGCTGCCCACCCACGTCAACATCATGCTGCCGCAGCTGCATCACACCCGCGATCCGCAGGCCGCGATCGGGCAGTCGGCGATCGCGCTGGCACGGCTGCTCGGGCTGCCCGGGCTGCCGCTGAGCCGACCCGACCAGCTCTCGGAGGGCGACCTGATCCGTGCCGCCTGCGTGCGCGCCTTTCTCGGCGAGCCGCATCTGCTGCTGCTGGAGAGCAGCATCGACGCCGACCATCCCGAGCTGACCACGCCGTTCCTGGAGATGCTGTCGCGCGCGCTGGATCGCGGCGCGGCGGCGATCTGCTTCACCCGGGCGGCGTCGTTCTGGCGTCGGCAAGGCTTTCCGCTCAGCCATCAGCTGTCGCTGCTGGAAGACGGGCTTGCGCCGATGCGAGGTGGATGATGCTGCAGCGACGACGTCCCGACGACACCAGCCGGTTGCTGCGCCTGCGCTATACCGACGAGTGGGTCGGTCTGCTGGTGGTGCTGGCATTGGCGCTGTTCTTCGGCGCGATCTTCGAGGCCGGCGTCGTGCGACGCTGGCTGAAGCCGGACTCCGAGCTGCGCATCGTGCTGCCGCAGGCAGGCTTCGGCGGCCTCGCACCGGGTGCCGACATCGACGTGCTCGGCACGCATGCGGGCTCGGTGAACCGGATCGTGCTCAACCCGGACGGCGAGATCTATGCGACCGCGACGATCCAGCGTCAGGCCGATCCCTATATCCGTCGCGACAGCAAGGCCAGCATCCGGCTTCGCTACGGCGTCGCCGGCGCGGCCTATGTCGACATCACCCGCGGCACCGGCACGGCGATGGACTGGACGTTCGCGGTGATCACGGCGACGGTCGAGCCGAACCCGGCCGACACCATCACGAAGACGCTGAACCAGGTGCGCACCGAACTGCTGCCGCTGCTGGCGCACGCCAACCATGCGATGGCGACGCTCGATGCGCTGGTCAGCGGCATCAAGGCGGGTCAGGGCTCGGCCGGGCGCCTGCTCACCGACGACACGCTGATCCGCCAGGGCGAGGCGACGGTGGCGACGCTGCACGCCGAGATCGCGCAGCTGGGGCCGCTCCTGGTCAAGGTGTCGCCGCTGCTCGACCAGTCGCATGCGGTGCTGGCCAACGTGCAGTCGATGTCGCGCGATGCCGCCCGCGCGACGCCGCAACTGCCGGCGATCGCCGGCAACCTCGCGACCAGCACCAGCAACCTGCCGGCGCTGCTGGTGCAGGCGCAGGCGACCACCGAGCAGCTCGAG
Source organism: uncultured Acetobacteraceae bacterium (assembly GCA_964249315.1). Taxonomy (GTDB): domain Bacteria; phylum Pseudomonadota; class Alphaproteobacteria; order Acetobacterales; family Acetobacteraceae; genus Lichenicoccus. The sequence goes on from CAXUCM010000077.1 coordinate 11,077, forward strand.
AAGCTGCTGCTGCAGCTGCGCGGCTCCTGGCTGCTGGGCGGCAGTGCCGCAGCGGGCAAGCCGGACCCCCTGCGCCTGCCGCCGCAGGAAGTGCGGCCGTGACGATGCGCGCGCTGGTGCTGGTCGGGGTGCTCGGGCTCGGCGGCGGTCAGGGCCGGCCGCCGCCGGCGGCGGGGTCGCCGCGGCGACCTGAGGCGCAGGCGCGGACAGGCCGG
>CAXUCM010000078.1:0-11261 GCA_964249315.1 uncultured Acetobacteraceae bacterium
GCGCGCGGTCCCACTGCCCCACCAGCTCGCGCGCCGCCGCCTCGTCCCGCGCCTGGGCCTGCTGTCGCCGGTGCGCCTCGAACCGCTCCCGGAACCCGGCCCGCCCTGTAGCCACCGTCTCCGCCAGCCCAGGGGCTGGCTCCGGCGCGGTCTTCGCCGGCTCGGCTGCGGGTGCCGGTCGCTCGGCTGGGCCAGCATCTCGCGTGAACCCGTCGAACCGGCTCCGCTGCGGCGGAGCCGCCCGCTCCGGTTCCGGCGCCAGCGGCGGCCGGACCACGATCTGGCTGGCCGGCGCCAGCCCGCGCCGCTCGCCGTAGCGCCGCACTAGGTCGTCACCGTCCCGGTCCTGGCTGTAATCGAGCGTAGTGTCCTTCGCCCGCTCCCGGCCCAGCACCCGCGCCAGCGCCGCCGGGCCGGCAAAGTCCTCGCGGGCGTAGTGCAACGCCACCCCATCCCGGTGCCGTGTCAACCCGACATAGGCCGCGTGCCGGTCCATGTGCGGCGTCGCCAGCACGTGCGCCCGGTCCACCGTCACGCCCTGCGCCTTGTGCACCGTCGCCGCATAGCCGTGGTCCAGGTGTGCGTAATCGCGCGTGTAGAACGTCACGACCGGCCCGGCGGCCTTCCCTTTCTCCTGCCCATCCAGCCGCACCGTCAGCCGCTCGCCGCTGCTCGCCACCTCCAGCACCGTGCCCAGCGTACCGTTCTTCACCGCCACCCCGCCACGGCCCCGGCCATCGCCGCCAAGCCCGCGCTCGTTCCGCTGGAACATGATCCGGTCGCCCGCGGCAAAGGCGCGCGCGCCCCGCTTGGTCTGCACCACCTGGTCGGCGCCCCGCAGCTCGCCCGCCGCCCGTAGCTCCGCCCGTGCCTTCTCATTCAGATCCCGCACGTCGGCGCGTGTGTACGCCAGGATCACCTGGCTCTGCTCCGGCCGCTGCCGCCGCGCCGCATCCCAGATCGCCACCAGCCCCGCACGCGCGCCCTCGCGCGTATCGGCCGCCTGCACCATGCCCGCCGTCGCATACCGCTCCAGCGCTGCCTCTGTGCGCCCAGTGGCCAGCTCGCGCGTGGCGTCCCGCTGCCAGGCCTCATGCTGCCGGCGTATGGTGGTGATCTCCGCCGCGCCATGCCGCTCCGCCAGTGCCCGGAACGCCGCCCCGGCCTCGATCGCCTGCAACTGCTCCGGGTCGCCGATCAGCACCACCTTGGCCCCGGCCGTCCTCGCCGCGGACAGCACCCGCTCCATCTGCCGCGAGCCGATCATCCCGGCCTCGTCCACCACCAGCACGTCCTTGGCCGTGAGCTGGTCGCGCTCCTCCTTCCAGGCGTACTCGAGGCTGGCGATCGTGCGCGACGCGATCCCCGCACCCTTCTCCAAACCCTCGGCCGCGATGCCGGACAGCGCCAGCCCGCGTACCTGGTAGCCCTCTGCTTCCCATGCCGCGCACGCTACCCCGAGCATCGTGCTCTTACCGCTGCCTGCGTAGCCCACCACAAGCGACAGGTCCGGCCCCGACGTGACATGCCGGAACGCCTCCCGCTGCTCCTCCTCCAGCACCAGCCCGCCCCGCTCGGCGGCCTTCACCGCCAGCCAGCCAGCCGCCTGCAACATGCGGTGCCCGTCATGCCCGACCAGCTCACCGGCCGCGGCCTCCATGCGCCGTTCCGTTTCCAGCATCGCCCGCGTGGTGAACCGCTCGCGTCCGCGCTCGTCCTCCCCCAGCCGCACCAGCTCCGGCGCCGCCTCCACCTTCGCCAGCACGGATGCGAATTGCTCCGCCCCGTCCGTGTGCCGGTCAACGAACCGCGCCATGTCGCGCCGGGTGAACGTCGAGTGCTGCTGAGTCAGTGCGTCCAGCGCGATAGAGGGATCAGCGGACAGCGCCTCCCCATTTCGCCGCGCAATGGCCCGGTGCTCCGCCGCACGCTCGGCATCCTCGCCGCGCTCCTCGCGTCGCGCCCCTGCTGGGCCGATCTTGTGCTGCGGCTCCAGCTCGATGCCCTGCTCGCGCAAGCTGCGATGGTCGATGCGGATGTCATGTCCCAGCTCCGCCAGCCGCGCATTCGCCATCTCGGCCCAACCCTCGCGCCAGTCCCGCAGCAAGATCACGTCGTTCCACGCACGCTGCTTCTTCCCGAACCCGTCGCCGTCGATCTCCCGCATCGACAGCATGACGTGCGCGTGCGGCTTCACCTCGCCATGCGGCTCCTTGGACCAATGCACGTTCAAATCCGCCACCATCCCGCGCGAGACGAACTGCCGGCGCACGAACTCCTGCGCCAATGCAATGCCCTCGGCCTGCGACAGCTCACGCGGCAAGGCGAACTCCACCTCACGTGCCAGCACGGCATCCTTGCGACGTTCGATCGCCTCCACCTCGTTCCATAGGCGCTCACGCGCTGCACGCCCTGCCTCGGGCGTGTCGTCCACCGCCTGCCACCGCTCCGGCGCACCGGCGGGGAGCATGACTTCCGAATGCACCACGCCTTCCTTGGCGGTGTAGTCGTGCGCGCGGCCAACGCGCTCGTCCGCCAGCTCGGATGCCGAACGGTAGGCCGCGGCGGCAACTGCGCTGCGCCCGGCAGAGCGCTGGATGACCTTGGCCGAGAAGTGGTAGATTGCCATGCGGACGGCGGCGGCTCGTACTGTCTCTCACAAGCCTGCCGCAGGCCAGCGCACATTGCAACGCAATGTTTAAGCGCGCATTTAGCCCATGACCTTCGCTGCGCTCCGGTCGGCAAATGACGGGCTGCTCGCGTGCGCCGGCGATCATGCCAGTTGGCAACGGCTTCTGCCGCTTGCTAGGCTAACGGGACCGTTCAACGAGCTGAGGCAGACCAATGGCGCGCAAGCCCCGTGACTATGACGCCGAACTCCAGTCCCTCATGGAGAAGGCCAAGAAGGTCAAGACACAGAAGACCACGCAGCTTGGCGAGCTGGTCCAGGTGGTGGGAGCTGACGCCATGCCCTTTGAGGCCTTGGCCGGTGCTCTCCTGGCCGCCATTGAACAGTCGAAGAAAACACCCGAAGCCGTGGCGAGGTGGACCGAACGCGGGCAGGCGTTCTTTCAGCAAGGGGGCAAGCGGGGGACCAAACAAAAGTCCGACGACACTGCTGACGGAGCTACAAGCAGCAACGGCGCAGCTAAATCGTCTGACCGTGCTGCGTAACCGATTGGACCGGGATCGAGTACGCGATGACAAGCGGCAGTGGGTTCAGGATCGGCGCGCACGCACCCGGCACCTGATCGAGCTGGGCGGCCTGGTGCAGAAGTCCGGTCTGGTCGAACTGGTGGACGATGATAGAGCTACCCTGCTTGGGGCCTTCCTCGAACTGGCGGCTACTCTCCGTGAGGATGAACACCAAGGTGTAAGCCAGGCCGATCAGCTCACGCGCTGGCGGCGGCGGGGAATGCGCGCCTTCGATGCCGACAAGGACGGGGCCGCCGCAATCCTGGGCGCGAGCGAAGCTGGGCAACCGGGAATGGAGCGCGCATGACCGCCAAGCAAATCCGGATCGCCGCCAGCATCGACAGCGCCATGCAACCATTCTTGCGCGCCGGCAAGGATGACGTTGCCATCCTCGCGGGAATGAGCGAGCACATGGCCGACTTCAAACATATCCTCGACACCGGCCAGCCCGGCGTCATGGACGAACTCTGCCAGCGTTACCCGGGTTTCTATCGATATGCCAAAGTGCTGGAGAACATCGCGGGCGCAATCAAGGTGCCAAGGTGATGTGCCAGGTACCAGCAGATGAGTTTCCGCGAGTGGAGGCGCTTCGGCAGGAGTTGCGTTCCCTGCCCTTCGTCCGGCTTGATGATCCCGAGCTGGCGCACCTGCGCGCGCGTCTTTTCGTCGGTCATCATAACAACGCTATCGAAGGTATCGAACCGGCGCCGGAGATGGCGGCCTTGTTCGAGATGTTCTTGCAGGAACGTGCCCCTCTCCCGGTGTCAGAACCCTTCCTGGACCGCTACATCCGGGAGGTGTTGGTATAATGCAGGTCCAGCAGTTCGCGGACGTATTTGACGCTCTGGCCGATACGCCGGCCGAAGCTGCGGACCTGAAAGCTCGCTCCGATCTGCTCGCAGCCCTGACTGACGGGGTGAAGGCGTGGGAGATGACGCGATCGGCGGCAGCGAGGCGGCTGGGGATCAAGCCTGACCGGCTGGATGAGCTGCGGCAGGGTAAGCTCAGCCGATTTTCTCACGACGACCTGGTGAGCCTCACGGTCGCGGTCGAAGCCACATGAGGCACGATCAACGCCTTCGATCACGTCAGAGTGCCAAGCCCGTCAACGCCCCTCAAGGCCGCCTGCGGCGCCGCTACGCGGTTGCTCCCGCAAGCCTTGACCGCCGCCGCCGCGCTCGGCCGCGAAATCGCGTCGGGGCGGGAAACGTACAAGGGAAGCGCGCCGCCGCTGGCGTCGAACGGGAAACGGTCAAATCAGGCCGCAGGTCCCCAAAGCGGTCCGCTCCGGCTCAAGGTCTCCGGCCGCCGCTTCGCCAACTCCGTCGCCATCGCGTTCACCCGGTCGCGCAAGAGCTTCGGCGCGCGGCCGAGCACCCCGGCAGCGTCCTCCCCGATCCGCGGGAACCAAGCAACCGTCAGGGGCAGATAGGCCAGCCGGCGCACGTCGAGCACGAAGGCCCGCGCCTGGCCGAGACTGGCCGCTTCCGCGCTATCGAAAGCGATAACGCCGTGGGGCAGCGCCCCGGACCAAGGCTGGCTGGTGGTGTAGGCGGTCATGACGCCATAGCCGCCGCCCACGGCCGCCACAGCGAGCGTGTAGGCCACATGCAGCGGGCCGGGACGCAACGGGGCCTCCCGTTCAGGGAAGGCACACCAGACGAAATCTCCCTGCTGAAGCGCCGGGACCGTCACCCGTGCCGAGCATGGTCGAGCAGCGTCCCGAACAGCTCGCTGCGGGCGACATACTCGGCGTCGGCCTCGTCCGCGTCGCGCACTAGGTCGTGCCGCTCATACCGCAGCAAGTCGGCAACCGCCTGCACGGTGAGTTGGCGCTGGCTTTCCTCGAAGCGGCTCTTCTCCCGGAGCAGCAGGGTTTCGACGAAGTTGGTCACGCTGCGATTGCCCGCGCTCGCCTGCGCTTGCACGAACTCGGCAACCTCGGGTCGGAACCGCATGGTGAAGGCGTCGCGCATGGAAGCTCTCCAAGGGAAGGACCGCCAGTATAGCTACCCCAACCTCACCTGTCAGCTTCTTTGTGGTGCGGAGCGGTGCGGACAGGTCAAGGTCGTTGCCGCTCTTGGGAACTTGCTGAGCCGCCTCCCCTCTTGTCCGCCTGTCTGCTCTGGCCTGCTTTGCCCAACCGTCTACAGCGTCGGATTTTCCCGAGTCGCTCGGCCCTTGCCGCAGCTCTTATCCTGTTAAGCCGCTTTCTGTTCGACCCGCCGGAGGCGCTGGTTGAAAGTCGGGGCGTTCTGCCCCGACGCTACCCGACCTGCACGGCGCGCAGGGACGGTCAGGGATGCCGGAGGCACCGCGAAGCGGCGGGAGCCGTAGGCGACCGTCCTTGACGGTCCCGAGCACCGTGGCACTGGTGGTTATCCACAACGCCGACCAGACAGCTACCGGAAGGCTATAGGATTCTATCTATAGGTTTGCGCGACAAAGTGCCCGTGACTTTTGGCAGCAAAGCGCGACAAAGTGCCCGTGGCATGCGCGACAAAGTGCCCGTGGACAAGTTCAGATATCCCTTGCGGCTGCCGATCAAGGCTTGAGGACGAGGACGCCGGTTCGCCCTTTGACGGGGGGCGGGCTGTGCCGAAGCATCATGCCTCCCCCGTTCAGCTCGATCGCCGCCTCTGGGTATTGGCTATGCACGAGCTGCAAGGTCTGACGGAACACTCGTCGAAAATCCCGCACCCGGTCGTAGTGCCAGCCAAATTGGCTTTGGAGAGCCTTCCAGGGCACCAGGGCGGACTTTCGGGGATCAACGCGATGCAGGCGCTGGGCAAGCCAGGCATATACATCCAACCCCATCGCTGAGCCGGAGAGGGCCATTAGCGCCCGCTCGTGCAACGGCACCGCATGACGGGTCAGGCTCTCGAAGTAGTCGCCCGAAAGCCGCACCGTCGCCGGCCACAGCACCCGCTGCCGATCGTCCTTCGGGAACCATAGGTCGAAAGCGGTAACGATCTGCGAGTTGATCGTCACGGCGTGGCCGTCGCGGACCACACCCAAGCGGATTGTCGAGGCGGAGAGGCGTGCGAGCTGATCCTTGATGGTGCCAATGGTCCGTCCGCCCGGATCAAGCCGAAGGCGCCGAACAAACGCTGTTAAGCTCGCCTCGACCTCGATCTCCGGGGACCGCTGGCGCAATGCTTCAGCATTGAGGTGCGCCAGAATGAGCCGGGGCTTCGGCCCGAACGGCAGCCCAATCGGCACGAACCGGCACAGCTCGGGGTGCATGGCCTCGCCGGCAATGATTTTCAGCGTCACCGTGCCGTTGACGCGCTCCCAGCTTCGCACGTCCTCGCCGGGATTTCGGTAGGGCATGCCGGTCTGACAGAAAACCGTGTGCTGAAAGAAGATTGTCTCCGGGTCATTGGAAACCCTATCCGCAGCCGCCAAAATCCGAGATAGCCGCCGGGCGGAGGTGCCCGCCTCATTGGTCATGCGCGCTGCTCCATTGGAGGTGCGCAACTAAACTCATCTGCTCTTTTGAGTAAACACTCATGCGGTCAAAAGCTTTCCGACCATTTCCCGCAGAATGTCGGCAACCGACCGATCCTGCTGCACGGCGAGCATCTTCAACCGCCGGTGCTCGTCCCGCTCCAGGTCGAAATTGATCCGCACTGTCGGCCCTTTGTCAGCGAGGCTGGTAAGCGTCGTAGCCTTCCGGGACTCGCTTGGCCGTCCGGCGCGCAACGCGCCTGTTTTACCTGCACTCATTTGCACATTCCCTCAAGAACTCAACTGAGTGACTGTCTGACTTCTGCTGCTAAAGCGCGGATTTCTCGCGCCGCATCACCGTCCGGTTCCTGGTCGAGGACGGTCGTGCCGGCGGCAGCCGTGCCGGGATAGCTGACCCGTTGGGTAACGCGCGCGGCCAAGATCGGCAGCCCATAGCCTGTCAGGGCCTCGGTGATCTCTCCGCTGATCTTGGTGCCCTTGATCGCCCGCGACACCACGAAAGCCGCTCGCAGCCGCCCGTCCGTGACCTCAATGCGCTGCTTCACCAGTTCAACAAGATCGGCGGTCGCCCAAATGTCGTATGGCGAGGGCTGCACCGGGATCAGGATGAACGACGCCGCCTTGATCGCGGATACGGCCAGGTCGGCTGCCTGGGGCGCTCCGTCGATCACCACGAAATCTTTGCGAGCTATGTTCTTCAGGTCGCGGTCAATGGTGGGCCGGTCGATACCTACCACCGTAACCGGCTGATCTTCTCGCACCGCTGCCCAATCGCGAGCGCTTCCTTGCGGGTCGGAATCCACCAAGAGAACGTCCGCGCCATCGAGCTGCAAAGCGCGCGCAAGATGCGTGGCAATGGTGGTCTTTCCAGCTCCCCCCTTCTGATTGAGGACCGCGATCACATGCACGACGCCTCTCCTAGGCAAACACTCACTTACTCAATTACACATTAGCTCGCTTGAGGCGTTGAGTAAATGCTCTTTCGCGCAGCAAGCAACCGCCTGACTTGGGCAGCGGACCATTGCGGCTTACCTGCCGGGGTAAGAACGCCATGAGCGTGCAGCTCCGCCGCGATGGCACGAAGGCTGCTCGCCCCTTCGGCCTGCACCTGGCGCACGACGGCCAGCACGTCCGTTGATCGCGCAGCCACCTGGTGGCTGCGCGCCTGCCGGGCCGCCGCCGCCATCTCTGCCGTTGCGGGGATAGGGGAGGGGTTGCCAAGGCGGACACCACGCGCCTTTGCCACAGCCAAGGCCGCGCGCGTGCGCTGGCTAATCAGTCCAGCCTCCAGCTCGGCAACCGCCGCCATCTGTGTGACCAGGAACTTGCCGACCGGCCCGGCCGGCACCGTGGGCAGGTCGCAGAATACGACGCCGGCCTCCCCGCTGCCCTCCACCACGGACAGCAGGAAGCGCGCGTTGCGCGCCAGCCGATCCAGCTTGGCGATCACCAGCACAGCGCGGCGGGTGCGGCAGGAGGCGAGCGCAGCAGCGAGCTGCGGCCGATCGGCGCGCTTGCCGCTCTCCACCTCCCGGAACTCCGCCATCACCTCGCCGCCGGCCTGGGTGACGTGGGCGGCGACGGCTTGGCGCTGCGCCTCAAGGCCAAGGCCGGATCGACCCTGGCCATCGGTCGAGACCCGGAGATAGCTGACAAAACGGGGGCGGGCAGGGGTCACGGCCGGAGTCTAGAGCGGGTGTATCACTTCGGCAAACGGTCGTTTGACAGAATGATACACTTAGGTTACCTGGTTCGTGACCTAATAGCGCGGCAACATCGCGCCTGGATCGCGGCAGGTCGCTTATGCGGCCAATGCAAGGAACTCCCGGCGCAACCGGAGAACCTTAATCCTCAATGCACCAGACCGTACGGAAGTCGTCCGGGCAATTTCTTTGTAATCTTTTCCAATAGCTATGTCGGTCAGCAATTGCCAGCTGTCTCCGCTGACGTTGCTTTGAATGGCTGCGAGCGCATGGCGAGCGTGCAATTCATCTTCGGGGTGTGGCGTGGCCATACCTTCGGGAACGGGTGTTCGACGGGAACCAAGATGGCGTTCCCGTCGGCGGTCGTTGGCGACGACCTTATCAACCTCTTGCTCAGTGGGTGGGAATCCTACCGGGGTGCTCAGGATGTAGGCCATCCCTGCCTCGGTCCCCCAACTACGGTCCCCGACGCGGTTTTGATGCCGCAGGCTGTTTTGAAGACGCGCGTACATGTTCCATGGGTACGGAAGGTCCGCCATGATGTCAGTCCTTTGTCTGTGCAGGTCGCTGTTGACGCTGCGGGGTGACGTAACGGTCGACGCGCCTGCACCAGGCTGATTCCGGTCGCCTCTGATCAAGACGCTGTGCTTGATCGGAAGTGAACCGGGCCTGATGAAGATCGCCGATCGCGTGGAGTAACTTACAACAATGTTCTGAAATAGCAAGAGACTGCGGCACCACCAACTGTGGTGCCGCACACCGCACTAATCGGCTAGCTGAACCCGGTACGAGTCTGACCATTCCTTCCGGAACCCTTCAAGCACCTTCCGGGCGTCGTCGTTGTTGTTTGACAGCACGGCTTGCGTTCGGGCGAGAGACAGTAGAAGCAGGTCCAAGGCGATGATTGGGCCATCCAGGACGGTGGTCGTGGCAGGCACTTCCCCAACCTCGTCCGCGTCGTCGACCACAGCAGCTACGAGGCCCTTCTTGAGCGGCTCGTAGAGCTTGGTGAAAAACGGATGAGCCGTGTTGATGGTCATGATGACCCGTCCAAAGTGGTGATCAACATGGTAGAACGGCCAGTATTCATCATACTTGAACGTGATGATGTATTTAGACCCCTTCACGCGCTCGAAAGCTTCTTCGTCGGTTTCCTCCTCCCGCTTTAGGGTAAGAGCCAGGCCGCGCAAATTTTCGTCTCTCTGCGCCTCCTCCTCCGGGGACAAGTTTTCGACCAGCAGTGGCTTCATCTGAAAGCCGTCGTTATCGCTCGCCTTGCTCTCTGCTGCACTGCGGCCAGCTTTCAACTTGGCCGACGCCTGCTCACTTTGAAAGCGCTTGATGCCCTCGGCAATTCCGGCAACTTGCTCGCCAATGGCCTTCTTGATAGCCGCAAGCACGTAACCTTTCGGGCGGACCCCCTGCTTGTTGGTTGCTACTCCGAACGCTTCATCAAGCACGCCGGGGAAGTCAATCTGAACGCGGTACCAATTCGCTACGCTATGCTTGGGAACGATCTCCCGCATGGACCCGGCGAAGACTTCACGGTCGTTCCGGAGGATCGAAACCGTCAAACCGTCGAAGACGCGGAGATCGTTTCTCTGCACTTTGCGTGGCAGCGTCAGCCATGATTCGAAGGGCAAAGCGTAGATCTTCACAGTGACCGAAGCAGTCTCCGTCGCATTCTCGGCGACAGGTATGGCAACCTCTTTGGCGTCGATGAGGCGGCTTTGCGTGGTTACAAGACCGGGAATCCGGGCATGGCGTGCATTCGGCATCCAGTACGTCGGATCGAATATCTCAACCTTTCGGTTGTTGACGTACAGTTTGACGCCGCCGGCAATCACTCGCCGGTAGACTCGACCCATTTCTTTTACAGCATGATCGACGAGCGTCTGGGCCTTGGCGTAACTCAGTCGATCGCAGCCTGGCAAGAATAGGATCGTCCCGGAGCGTCCCAGCCGTTCCTGGAGATCGTCGCCGGTAGATGCTAAGAAATCCTGCTCATTTTTGTCGGGGAAAACCATGGTTTCGGTAAAGAGGCCTGAAACCTCCTCCGGCAGCTCGGTGATCAGTGTGGGGTCAGGAAGATTGACCGAGTTTGCGCGCGCGTTGCCGATGTCCTCGACATCCAAAATCATCCTGTAGAACGCGCCGGGCTCTTGCCACGAGTAGAGTTCCATGACGGGGCTCATGCTGAGTGCCGCCGTTTTCATTCCCATGCCAAAGCGTCCAATACCTTCGCGATTACCGAAGTTCATTGAACCGCCGAACGCTGTGGCCATCTTCAGCACGTTCGGCGACATGCCGCGTCCATTGTCATAGACGGCAGCATCGATCTCGTAGCTGCCTTTCCCGCCTTTCTGTCGAAGATAGATGCGGATTTCCTGAGCACCAGCCTCAATAGCGTTATCAACGTGCTCGCACAGGGCCGACGTAGTCGTGTTGTAGCCAACGTCGCGCAGGGAGGCGATCAACGTTTGTGCGAAGAACAGCGGAACGGTCGCGCTTTCCTTTAGAATCCGGTTCATGACCGTTTTGCCGCCTTGTGGCGCATCCAACGCCCAATTCGGTGCCGGTGTCTCGATCTGGTCGCGCAGATTGTCAGGGGTGGTCAACATAGCGGCTCTCCGTGTTTTGTGGCGCCGACTGTTCGACACCGGGCGAGGCCAATCGTGGCTCTCAATCCCTTAGGAGATGAGGACGGCCGTTTGTTACAGGGTAAGTTCGGACTCGCGCAGGTAACCGGCTGGCCCAGATTGCCGCGCCACCTCTAGCTGGCCAGGGGCCTCGCCGGTCAAGCCTCCCTAGTACCCCTGGATGACCCGATACTCCCCAGCCGTCCCGAACGGCCCCGCGTTCTCGTTCACCCGAATGCACGGCCGGTTGCCC